>NZ_LMOM01000022.1 GCF_001424185.1 Deinococcus sp. Leaf326
GGGAAGAGCAGTGGCTTGATCGGTGGTCATGCGTCAGCTTGCCAGACACGTGTGAAAACCGTCTACAGCGCCAAAATCCGTGTTTAAGTAGTGCTAGGAGGCTAATCGGCTCCAAAAAGAAGACCGTTCAGGATTGAACGAATAAGTTTTTTGTCGAAAATCATACTTTCATCGGTTGCTTCTATGGAAGAGTCTTGGTCCATTTCAATGCCTCTTGGCTCTTTACTCATCTCTAAATCTTTGTCATGATGGGTTTATCTCTATGCCTTCTCTGCTTCTTCCCCTGTCCAGTTCCCCAGTGCCGACCCAGCAGGCCTGCTTCGTCATGGTGGACTTGGTGGGAAGCACAGGGCTAGCCCAGCGCCTGCCGGTCGGGCATTACGCCGCCCTCATGACCGAGTTCGTGCAGCTGTTGTTCCTGAGCTTCGAGGCCCACGGCGGGCACATCCTGCAGCACCAAGGCGACGCCGTCCTGGCGTTCTGGCCCGAGGACCAGGCGGAGTCGGCGGTGCTCGCGGCGCTTGACGCCCACGACCGCGCTGCGCGGCTCAGTCTGGCCGGGCTGCTCGGTCTCTCGCTGCGGCTGCGCGGCGCCGTGACCTCCGGCGAGGTCGTCACCGGGCCGATCAGCGGTCAGCTCACCGCCTACGGCCTGCCGGTCAATTTTGCCCGTCGCCTGTGCGGCGCCGCCGAGCCGGGTCAGACGCTCGTATGTGACACCGTGAAGTCGGGCTGCGCCGGTACCCCGAGGCTGGACTTCACGGCACTGGACGGGCCGCTGGAACTGCGCGATTTCGGCAGTATCTGTGAGGTGTACGGAGTCCGGCGCGTACAGCGCGATAAGCAGATGAAAGTCGGCTAAGCCAGACCGACCGTCTTCTCATGAGAACGCTCTCTAGACTGACGGCATGGAACGCAAGCCGCTGGTCCTCGTCATTGAAGATGAAAAAGACATTGCCCGCTTCATAGAACTCGAACTTGCGGCCGAGGGCTACGCCACCGAGGTGGCCTTCGACGGCGTGACCGGCCTGTCCAAGTTCCGGGAAGTCAATCCCGATCTCGTCATCCTCGACCTCATGCTGCCGGTTCTCGACGGCCTGGAGGTCGCGCGGCGCATCCGCAAGACGAGCAACACTCCCATCATCATCCTGACGGCCAAGGACGGCATTCAGGACAAGGTCGAGGGCCTCGACTCGGGCGCCGACGACTACCTCATCAAACCCTTTTCCATCGAGGAACTGCTGGCCCGCGTGCGCGCCCACCTGCGCCGCGTGAACCCGGCCGTGACCGGTGAGGTGCGCGTCGCCGACCTCGTCATGAACCTCGACGGCCGCGAGATCTTCCGGGGCGGGCGCCGCGTGGAGCTCAGCGCCAAGGAGTTCGAACTGCTCGAACTGCTCGCGCGCAACCCCGGCAAGGTCTTCTCGCGCTTCGAGATCGAGGAGAAGGTCTGGCCCGAATACACGGGGGGCAGCAACGTCGTGGACGTGTATATCGGCTACCTGCGCCGTAAGCTCGAGGAGGGCGGAGAGCGCCGGCTGATCCACACCGTGCGCGGCGTCGGCTACGTGCTGCGCGAGGAGTGAGGACGCCCCCTCACCGCGCCCTGCTCTAGACTGCCGGGCGTGAAGGCATGGCACACAGGCAATGACCGGCGAGACGCCCGTGCGGGGAGGGGATGCACCTGACCCTGCGCTGGCGTCTCACGCTGCTGTATACGGCGCTGCTGGCCTTCTTGCTGGGGTTGGTGGCGGTGGCGGCCCTCCTACTCATGCAGCGCAGCCTGCTGGGCAACGTGGATTCGGCCATCTCGGACTCCTACCGGCAGTTCACCAGCCTCGTCAATCAGCTCGGGCTGGACAATCCCCAGTCGGCCAGCCAGCGCGATGTGGACGGGCTCCTGCCGCGCGCGCGGGTGCTGTTTCCCAACGACGTCATCCAGATCGAGGACCTCGTGTTCTACGACCGCGACTGGCTCATTCAGGCGCTCGGGCCGGCCGGCACCGCCGAGCAGCGCCGGGAGAACCTCACCTATGTGCGCCGCCTCATGGACAGCCGCCGGCAGGTCGTGGCCGGGCTGCTGCCCACCCAGCCGCTGCGGCTGAGCGATGCCGAACTCACGCAGCTCGTCGAGTCGCCGGGCGGGCGCATCACCCTGACCCGCGAGATCCAGAATGCCTTCGGCGCGCAGGCAGACACGCCGACGACCTACCGCGTGCAGGTGACGCTGGGGCCGGTGCAGCTCGACCTCTCGCCGACCGACCCGCTCGCCCTGAACGCGCCGCCGCCCAGTTTCGCCATCACCTACGTGGGCCGCAGCCTCGCGGGCGTTCACGATACGGTCAGTACCCTCCAGAGCGTCCTGGCCCTGCTGTTCGTGACGGGGCTGCTCATGGCGGGGGTAGGGGCCTACGTACTGGCGGGACAGGCGCTGCGCCCGCTGCGGCAGGTGCGCCAGGCGGCCGAGCGCATCGGCGGGCAGACCCTGACCGAGCGCGTGCCGGTGCCGCAGACCCACGACGAGGTCGAGGCGCTCGCCGGGTCGCTCAATGCGATGCTCGACCGTCTGGAAAGCAGTTTCGAGGCCCAGCGCCGCTTCACGAGCGACGCCAGCCACGAGCTGCGCACGCCGGTCACGGCCATCAGTGGGCACGCGAGCTACCTGCTGCGCCGCACGCAGCCGACCGGGCAGCAGCGCGAGAGCCTGGGCATCATCGTGCGCGAGTCCGAAAGGTTGACCAACCTCATCGCCAGCCTGCTGCAACTCGCGCGCTCGGACAGCGGCGTGGTGAACCTCACGCGCCAGCCGGTGTTCTCGGGTCTGTTTCTGGGTGAGGTGGCGCGCGAACTCGCTCCGCTGGCGAGCGGCCAGAACACGGCCCTTACGGCGGCCGGTCCCGACATCCCCTTCGAGGGAGACCCCGACCGGCTCAAGCAGGTCATCATCAATCTCGTGGGCAACGCCCTGAAGGCGGGCGCGCAGAACGTCACCATGTCGAGCAGTGCCGAGGAAGATGGACGCGAGGTGCGTCTGAGCGTGCGCGACGACGGCCCCGGTATTCCCGCTGAGCATCTGGCGCGGCTGTTCGACCGCTTCTACCGCGTCGAGGACAGCCGCAGCCGGGACCAGGGCGGCGCGGGCCTGGGCCTGAGTATCGCCCGCAGCATCGTGGACGCCCACGGCGGCCGCATCTGGCTCGAGAGCGAGGTCGGCCGGGGCACCACGGCCCACGTACAGTTGCCGGTGGGCAACGTGCCGGTGCTGGACGACGACGACGTGCCGTGAAATCACTTGGGGGTTGACCGGAACACCTGACTGCCGGCTCCCTACCCCAGCATCAGCGCGTTGAGTTCCTCCATGAGCGACTCGCCCTCGGTCGTCGTGCGGGCGACCACGAAGATGGTGTCCTCGCCGGCGATGGTCCCCACGATGTCGTCGCGCTGCCAGCGGTCGAGCAGCAGGGCGACCCCGCTGGCGTGGCCCTCGGCGGTGCGGATCACCAGCAGGTTCTCGCCCCGGTCCACGTCCTGCACGAAGTTCTGAAACAGGCGGGTCAGTTGTTCCTCGACGTTGGCGTGCGCGCCGTACTGCGCCAGGGCGTAGCGGTGGCGGCCCTTGCCGATGGGCAACCGGACCAGCCGCAGTTCGTTGATGTCGCGGCTCACGGTCGCCTGCGTCACCTGAATGCCCTCGGCCCGCAGCAGACCCACCAGGTCGGCCTGTGTCGAGACGCTCTCGCGCATGATGATGTCCTGTATCCGTTTCTGGCGCTGGTCCTTGCTGAGCATCGCGCCATGTTATGTATAGAGAGTGAATAAAGCAAACGCCCCGGCCGGCGGAGCCGGGGCTGTGCTGGCCGGTCAGTCCCGTAGGCGCCGCGCCTCACCGAGCAGGCGGCGGGCGACTTCACGCTTGCTCGTGCGTGGCCAGGCCTCGTGGGTGCCGTCGGGGCGCACGAGCGTGACCTCGTTGTCGTCGCCGCCGAACCCCGTTCCCTCGCGGGTGGGGTAGTTCAGCAGGATGAAGTCGGCGTTCTTGCGCGCGGCCTTGGCGGCGGCCCGTTCGATCCCGGCGTGGGTTTCCATCGCAAAGCCGACGAGCAGGCGGTTGCCCTTTTCCCGGCCGAGCTCGGCCAGGATGTCGGGGTTCGGCGTGAGGTGGACCGTCACGTCGCCGGCCACCTTGGCCTGTTTCTCATGGGCCTGTTCGGCAGCGCGGTAGTCGGCCACTGCCGCGGTCATGACCACGAGGTCGGCGCCGCGCGCGGCCTCCAGTACGGCCGTCCTCAGCTCCAGCGCCGACTCGATGGCCACGGTCCGCACCCCGGCGGGCGGCGGCAGATTGACCGGGCCGCTGACCAGGGTCACGTCGGCGCCCCGGTCACGGGCCTCCTCGGCGACCGCGTAGCCCATCTTGCCGCTGCTGGGGTTGCTGATAAAGCGCACCGGGTCGAGGTACTCACGCGTCGGCCCGGCCGAGATGACCACCCGCCAGCCCGCGAGGTCCTGCGCCCTGAGCGGCGCGGCAGGGGAGAGCAGGGCCAGCGCCGCCGCCGCGATGTCCTCCGGCTCGGCCATGCGGCCCACGCCCCGGCCCTCGCCCAGCGTACCGAAGGCCCCGGTTTCCGGCCCCAAAAAGGTGTGGCCCCAGCCGCGCAGCGCCGCCGCATTGGCCTGCACGGCGGGATGGCGCCACATCCGCTCGTTCATGGCGGGCACCCACAGGACCGGCCCGGTGACGCTCAAGAGGGTCGCGGCGGCGAGGTCGCCCGCATGGCCCCCGGCGGCGCGCGCCAGCAGGTCAGCCGAGGCTCCCACGACCACCACAGCGTCCGCGCGGGCCAGCGTGAGGTGCTGGGCGTCGGGACGCGCCGCGAACCAGGTCGCCTCGGTCGCCACGGCGCCCCCCGCCGCCGTGGCGAGGCTCAGTTCGGTGATGAACTCCAGCGCGGCCGGCGTGGCGACGACCTGCACCTGCGCCCCGCGCTCACGCAGCCGCCGGAGCACCGAGGGAGCCTTGACGGCCGCCATGCTGCCCCCCACGATCACCAAGACCGTCGGGGCGGCCTCGGCCGGGGCGTGGGGGCCGGAATCGGGCAAAGACATGGCCGGAGTCTAGCGGGCGACCCGGCCAGGGTGGAGCCGCCCGGCGGGCCGGGGCCGGGTCAGTGGGTCAGGACGGGCCGGAAGAAGGCGCAACGTCCGGCGTATGAAGGTCCAGGGTGTGCGGGTCGAGCGTCTGCGGCCCGGCGCGCACGGCTCCGTGGGGCGAGACGGCCAGCACGCGGCGCTCGGCGAGTGCCCACACGGCGCGGTGCACGGCCATCTCGCGCGTGGGGTCGCCGCCGGGGGCCAGGGTGTCGAGCAGCTCGGTGTAGCGCGGTTCCGGGTCCTCGCCGCCCAGGCGCGGGGTGCCGGCCACGACGCGCAGCAGCACCCGGCTCTCCTCGGGGGTCGTGGCCTGCTCCAGAAAGGCGGCGCGTTCGCGCAGTTGCCGGGCGTGGGCCTCGCGCTCGCGGCGTCGGGCGTCGAGCAGCCCAGCGACCTCGGGCGGTGTGGCCTCGCCCCGGCGCTCACGGCGCGACTCAATCAGGGTTTCGAGCCGGGTGTCGGCGCGCTCACGGCCGCTGGCACGCAGCTCCTCACGGCGGCCCCGCAGGTTCTCGGCTGCCTGCTGCACACGCGGGTCCTGGCGGGCGCGCTCGCTCAGGCGCCGCGCGGCGCCTCGCAGGCCGCTCGGCTCCTCGGCCGGGGTGTCGTCGGGCGCGGGCTTGCGGCGCAGCATCAGCAGCTCACCAGGGAGAAGGCCAGAGGGGAGCAGGGTGCCGTCGTCATGTCTCCACGTTCCCACAGTCCGCGCCTAGCTGCCAG
Organism: Deinococcus sp. Leaf326; assembly: GCF_001424185.1. Lineage (NCBI taxonomy): Bacteria > Thermotogati > Deinococcota > Deinococci > Deinococcales > Deinococcaceae > Deinococcus > Deinococcus sp. Leaf326. Next base: position 5,872 of record NZ_LMOM01000022.1, read on the forward strand.
CGCTCCGGCCTGAGCAGAGCTTGAGATGCGGCCTATGGAGGCGAGGCCGGAGGTCGCCCTGGCCCGCCTGGACCGGCCGAGTCTCGGAGGGGGAGATGCTAGGAGGAGAGGAAAGAAGCGGGGTCGCGGCGATCTGGCGACATCTAGGAGGGGAGGAGGCGGGGTGGGCCGGCGCAGGCTGCCCCGCCCGCTACGCTGTGACCATGCCCGCGTCCGAGTCCTCTGCCCGCGCGTTTTGCGTGGTGGCCGTGCAGCCCTGGTGGGCAGCGTCCGATTTCGTCAGCGCCCCCGCTTTTCAGGCCTGGATGCGCGCCCAGCTCGAGGCGGCGCGGCCCCTGATCGCCCCGGACCGGCCCACCCTGGTCGTACTCACGGAGCTCAACGGGCTGCCGCTCGTGCTGCGCGGCGCCGGGTGGGCCACGCGGCTGGGCACCTTCGAGCGGGCGGCGACGGCCCTGTTTCTGGCCCGGATGTTCCGCACGCTGCCTATAGTCCTGCGCGAACGCGTGTCACCCATCCGCGCCCTGCAACTGGCAGGCGCGGACGCGAACACGGCGTTGTATCTGCGCACCTGCCGGGACCTCGCGCGTGAGTACGGGGTCTATCTGTGCTGCGGCTCGGCGCCCATGCCCCGGTACCGCCTTATGGGCGGGCGGCTGCGGCGAACGCCGGGCATCCTCACCAACCAGACGGCGATACTGGGCCCGGCGGGCGAGCTGATCGGGGTGGCTGACAAGGCGCATCTCACGCCCGGCGAGGAGGCGAGCGGCGTGGACCTCAGCTCCGGCGACCTAGAGGAGCTGCGGGTCTTTCCGACCCCGGTAGGCGACCTGGGGGTGGCCATCAGCCTCGACGCCTTCCGCCCCGATGTGATCGGCCGCCTGGAGGCGCAGGGCTGCACAGTGCTGCTGCAACCCGACGCCAACAGCCAGCACTGGACCGATCTGGAGGGACTGCCGCCCGACCCCGCGCGGGTGCGCGACCTGCCGGTCGCGTGGCTCGAATCGAGCTGGACCGCCACCACCACGGGGCACAACATCCGCTACGCGGTCAACCCGATGGTGGTCGGCAACCTGCTGGACCTGACCTTTGACGGCCAGAGCGCCATCACCGGCCGCGCCGAGGACGCCCCCGAGCTGCGCTCCTATGTGCTGACCGAGCCTCGCCCCGGCTTCCTGGCCCTGGCCCCCTGGGCTGCGCAGGGCACGCCGGACGAGTTGCGCCGCGCGGGCCTGGCCCGCGCCGCCGGCAGCGGGCATCCGCTGGAGAACAGCTACCGCACCGACGTCCTGTCGGCTGACCTGCACCTGCCGCCCAGCCGCGTGCCCATGCCGCCGCGCACGCCGCATGAGGAAGCGCTCGCGGCCCTCCTGCGCGGCGAACTTCGGGCCTCGGTCCCCGCGTCCAGCTGGGGGGTAGGGGCCCTAGCGGCGCTGCTTGTGGCCGGGGCCGCCTGGGTCAGATGGCGTAAGCGTTGACAATCCGGGGGGCCGTCCCTATACTTCCTTTCGCGCTCAGGGAGGCACCTGAGAGCGCCCACCGCAAGGGGGGTTGGCCGAGTGGTTGAAGGCAACGGTCTTGAAAACCGTAGTGGGGCAACCTACCGGGGGTTCGAATCCCTCACCCCTCGCCAGGACCCAACCGAGCAGTCGGGGTATGACAATCTGGAGAGATGGGTGAGCGGTTTAAACCAAGCGTTTGCTAAACGCTCGTAGGGGTTATACCCTACCGCGAGTTCGAATCTCGCTCTCTCCGCCAAGCAGTATCCGCCTCAACAATGTGCCCGTAGCTCAGCTGGATAGAGAATCCCTTCGGGCACACCAGACAGAAAGTCCGCCTCACGGCGGGCTTTCTTCTTTTGCTTCATACAACGATTCCCCCGATTTTGGGAGGCTTGCAGCTACCGCACAGCTACCACCGCAGCCGAGAGCCGGAGCAGCCACTCGCCACCCTGAGCCGGAGACGGGACCACTTGAGCTTGAGGGGACTCGGGGATCAACCTCGGCCAAGCAGCCCGATCATCATCGAGCACTGGGCCGTACACGTCCCGCCAGAGCCAGACCCAAAGTTCGCCAGATACGCCCCATGTAAGGCACAAGGAGGCCCCTCGGCTAAGGAACCCGGCCCGGTCCCCGCCTCTGCCACTGCTGACCCATTCCCGCTCGTACCGTTGAAAGATGGCGAAGTGTGCCTGCGCCTGCGGGTCAAGTCGCTGCCACTCCAGTACCACCCGTTCTGCCCATCCATCCCAAGAGTCACGCCAGACCGAATCAACATTCAGGCTGGCGCGATCAAGGCGACGTTTCTGTGTCGCATTCAACTGGTTTCCTCCTGGGCGAGCAGCGCCTCCTCAACCGCAGCGAGACGAGCCTCTTGCTCTCCGACCTCCAGCACCCGCATCAGCGACGAAGCTGCCTGAGTAATCGAGTGGATGGCCTTCAGTCTGTACGCCTTGTCCTCGTCGTCGAGCATCTCCTCAGCTCTGTCTAGCGCCTTATTCAGGACATTGGTGATGCGCTCCAGATCGATCGGCAGCTTGGCACGGTTGGCAATTCGGCCAAGGTAGGTGCGGTGGGTTGGGGTCCCCCCACCTTTCAACCCTGCCATTACTCCAACCCTCCCCGACGTCGGGCTTCTGCACGGCGCGCATCGCGCTTGATGACTTCAAGCCGGTTCGCTTCGTTCACGCGCTCCAGCTCTGCACCCTGAAGTAAGAAAGCAAGGTGCGTGGCAGTAGCAGACTCGATCTGGCTGCGGGAATCTTTGCCAGGAGTGTTCCGCAGCGGGAGAGTGTACGCCTGCTCTGTCTCCCGACGTAATTCCCTGTCCACCGGGGGAACAATCAGCCGCAGAGGAGCAGTCTCCAACTCGGCATTGCCAAGGTGCTTGTTTGCCTGCTCCGGACTCAGGCCCAATTGCGCCAACTGTTGCCATGCCTCGCGGTGCAACTCATCCCACTCAACGCGCAGAGCATCCAGGGCAACCGCTTCGTTAACAACGTGCTGCTGGAGTGCCGAGAGCCTCTGCCCGAACTCACTCTGGATTGTCTCCAAGCGGAGCAGTTGGTTTGTTCCCACAGCCGTGATGCCCAAGCGGAGACGATGTTCTTCTCTGATTGTGTTGAGGTACGCCTCGGTCTTACTGATCTCCACCGCTTGATCTATAAGGGCACTCTTGACCGTGTCCAGCTGAGATTTCACGCGCACCATCGCGTCAAGGTCTTTCTGGCTGCGGCTCTTGCGCCAAGCATTGTCGGCTTCTACGAAGTCCTTCTCGTACTTGTTCCTTAGCTCAAGGAGGAGCGTGTTGTCTTTCTGCAAGCCTTCCAGCTCCTGCTCTACTTGCTTGATCTCTGGGGTGCTCATTTGTTGGTCTCCTTAGGGTTACGGATGACGAGGTTCATGCCGACGAGAATTGCGCTGCCCCAGTTGTCTCCGAAGGCGTCGTTCGCAGCAGAGATGACCTTGTCCGGTAACTGGTCAACGCCCTCATTGGGAATGGGAAAGTTGACGGTAGTGATGACACGGCCATAGGGAGTAAAGAAGCGGACGGGGATGACAGGGTGTCCCATGGGTTAAGCCTCGCGTCTTCCCGTACAAGCAACCGCGCAAACCACGCGAGCGCGTTTGCCAGGCACAGTCCCTTGGCAAGAACGAGGGGGCAGCGCTCCCCGCTGGAGCATTTGCTCGTGCCTCCTTGTGGCAATGACGGCCCCAAGAAGCCAAGAGAAATGGCGCTCCCACTCGGAAGCGCCATAGCCTGTGTGTGCCCTGAGCTTAGAGCTCGTTCCACATGATCCTCTGTGCCTCAGAGGCTCGAATAGCCTCCAGCATTGCCGCGAGGAACATCACTTCCTCCATCGTGTCCTTTGCCAGGGCAACGCGGAAGGCGCGGAGGGTGCTGGTCTGATACCTCAGGAAGCTTCTACCTGGGAGCGGGATCATGTCGGGCAGGTGGTTATGGTTATCACCACCCTCAACCCAGTACACCTGGAGCGTCCGCCACCAGTCCACCAAGGCCGCAGGCAGCCCGTGTTGCTTGGCTAAGCCGTAGCACGTCCCGGTGAAGCCCTCACGTGTTCGCGCATCGTCCAGGTCTGCGTATGCCAGCTCGAATAGTGAGGCCTGCTCAGTGACAAGTGCTTGGAGCTCTATCTCGTGGGGGAGATACAACTCGTCGAAGGTTTGCCATGCCGTCTGCCATTGTTGTGCGCTCATTTGCCCTACCTCCGAGTTAAGCTTCGCGTGCTTGTTCCTCAGTCGATTGCTACTAACCAGTTCGGCTCGATGCCAAAGCGGGCCGCAATGCGGCTGACCTCCTCAGCGGTGAAGTAGCGCCACGAACCAATGTTGTGTTGGGCATAGGACATGTAGCCCCGTCTTGCCCACCCCGCAACGGTGCCTACGGACAGGCCGAGGACATCCGCAGCAGGGCCGATCCGCAGCAGGGAGGGCACACCGTCCGGGACAGTAGAGAGATCAGAGTGGGTCATGGGCGCCTCCTCAGGGCGAAAGAGCGAGTCTCAGGGCGACACAGGGCGACATAGATTTATATTCGCCCTGCCTCTTTCCTGCTCCAGCACGGGTAATTTAGGTAAAAGGGCGATAAGGGCGATATTTTCCCGAAACTTTCTTTCCTTTACAAATTCACAGGTTTAATCGTTACTGCTGCGAATCCTTTAAGGAAAACTTCCTTTATATTCGCCCTTATCGCCCTGTAGAGGGAAAAAGAGCGTCTAGGAGGGGGAAAAGCACAGGGCGAATACGAATTTGTGTCGCCCTGATGTCGCCCTTTCCCTCAGATGTCGCCCTGCCATGAGTCAAGGCGACGAGAGGATCACTCAGTAAGATCAACAACACCCCAAGAAGCGTCAGAGACCATGCGAAGGCGCAGACCTACTCGATAGCGCTTGCCGTTGCTTTTCTGCTCTTCATATCCGCGCCTAGTAAAGTCGCGTGACAACGCTTGCTGCTTTACTGGAGTGCAGCCATTCTGTTCTGCCCAACTTCGGTAGAATGAGTAGAGCGTCCCGACTTCCTCTCTTGCTGCGGCATCAATGATGCATCTATCTTCAATGAACTGGCCGATAAGATCCATTTCGTCTCTGTAGTGCTTGGTTGCTTCACGAATCGTCTGCGGTTCAGAAAGACCATCTTGATTCCATTCGAGTGCTCCTTCCACAGCCCAAGCCAAGATCCCTTCAATTTCTGGCTTGAGACGTTTGTCGAAGAAGTCTCGCTCCTTGTTTGAATCTGGAATGGTCTGATCAAAGGGTACAAGCTTTAGTCTGCGCCAGATGCCCCGATCATTTCCCCGAGTAGTGGGAAGGTGATTTGCACTTAGCACTAGCTTGAATTCCGGCACAAACTCGAAGAACTCCTTGTGAAGGAACCGTGCTGTGACGCGCTCGCCGCTGGATAACTTCTTCATTAGGGCTTCGTCTAACATCGCACCCATATCCGGCTCTGAAGCGTGAGCAAGCCGAACCCCTTGTAGACGTGCCAAGTCATTGTTGATGCCGCCACCTAAGTTATTCTTACTCAAGAGAGTGCGCGAGTCGATTGCAGAGGCATACTCGCCTGCAATCAGTTCCAGAGCGTTGACGAAGGTACTCTTACCGTTCTGACCTTCTCCATGCAGAACGAAGATTGCATGCTCTTGACTGCTACCAGTAAGGATGTAGCCAGCCACTCGTTTGAGATACCGTATCAAGTCCGGATTGTTACCAGTGACTGTGCGTAGAAAGTCAGTCCAGTTGGGACACTGTGCATCTGGGACGTAGTCAATGTTTACAACCCTCGTTAGCATGTCCTCCCTGCGGTGAGGATGCAGTTTGCCAGATTGTAGATCAATAGTCCCATTCTTGACGTTGAGCAGGTAAGGAGAGTTATCAAACTCTTCTGCTCTGACTGCGATACTCTGCTCTGTCTTGGCACACTCCAACATCGCCTTGAGTCTTGGTAGACTCTGGCTGCGCTGTGCATGTTGTACAAGCGCCTTCGCCTCTGTGGTTGCGAAATTTCTTCTTCCCTCGTCCTCAATTGTCTTAGCTTGTTGGCCGTAGTCCAGAGCCTCTTGAGTCATCTTCTTGGCGACGCGCTTGGCTTCCATCATTGGTCCAGAATCGCCACTACCACGCCAGCGCCTGCCATCCCATACCAACCAGCCCTGGGTGTCATTGTGTCGCAGAGTGTCGGCCGCTTCGTGGGCTAGTCGCTCGCCATTGCCAATGTCAGTGGTAGCGAACATGGGTCCGCCCCACGGCTCCCTCGCTGGAGTTTCGTAGGCAACTTCGACCTTACCCAAGGCAGTACCAAGTGTAAATTCATCACGTTGGCCTTTGGTGTCCGTGTCTGGCAGCAGTCTATGAAACCGTTCCATTACACTCAAGGCATCCTCTTTGCTGTGCCTGTTATCGCGGAGTTGTTGAGCTAGCCAGAAACAGGAGTTATCACGCCCACTACTCAATCGAGTGCTCGCTTCTGCTAGCAGGCGATCCACACTTGCACCCTTAATCGCAACAGTAGATGTTGTCGTGGCGCGTTCGTTCGCTAGACCTTTGTACCCATGTTGTAGGATACCTACGAACTTCTCAGGCAGCAGATCTAACTCATATAGATCGGTGGGGTCCCGGAGCTGCTGATAGCTGCCAGTGTCTACCTCGCCAACGAATGCCGCATATCCGCCATCTGCTCGACAGTCAAGTAGACCATACTGCTCTTTGTAGCTTTTGGCGTCATTTCCGTCACTCTGCGGATTGAAGGTTTTGTAACTCTGACCAATACCAGGGTGGCGGAAGTAATAGTGATTGCCGCCAGATGGCGTCTTGACGTGAGGCTCAAGGCCGAGTCCTCGAAGGAAATCATCGGCCTGCTTGTCATCCGTATCAAGAACAATCAGTCCGGATAGTTGACCAGTGACAACACCAAGTGCCGCAGCCTTGGGAAGTTCCGTCTTGATTTCTTCTAAGGTGAACGCTGACCTCTGACGCTCCGCCCACTTGCTCAAGGGCCTCTTATTGCCATTGAGGGCGATGATGCTCCAACCGCGTTCAATAGCGTCTTGTGCCTGCTCTGTTGTAATCATCGCACTACCTCCCAAAGGGGGACAAAGCCCCGGTTCTTCTCCGGAAGGCGAGGCTTAATTACTTCAGCCCTACCTTCTGTAATTGCCTCCATTCGGTCACCTTTGCCCCAGGTGGCCGAACTCATTTGCTGCCTGCCCTGGTAGCTCGCGCTTGGGCCTTCTTCTCTGCGCGTGCCTGCCGTAGCGCCTCAACGCGGAGTTGAGCGTGCGTCTTGTGCTCTGCTCTGGGTCTCCGCACATACGCCTCGCCAGTGCTCTTGACTCGCACAAACTCCGCTTGGAAAGCCTCAAGCTCCTCAGGAAGAATGGCGAACTGGGTCTTGACAGCCTGGAGTTTGTTCAGGCGAATGGAGTTCAGGATCTGCCCGACAGACAATCCCAGCTTGTCGGCGGCTTGCTGAACGGTCATGTAGCTGCACTGCTCCGTCATATCTGCTCCTCTAGGGGGACCTGCGGCCAGCCCTATACCCTAGTAGGCCGTCTTTCTTCCAGACCCCAAACTCCAGACAGGGCTTGCACACCGTCTAGGACGGGATAATTTCGGCTTTGGATTTGCGCGCCAAAGGCGAGATATGCCTTCTGAGTTGTTTCGGAGGCTTAATTACCTCGTTACGTTCTAGACAGAACGTGCGGAGGAAAGTATGGGTAAGAGGGCAAATGGAGAGGGCACCATCGTTCGCAAGGCCAACGGCAAGGGTTGGGCAGGCGCAATCACGGTGGGGCACGACGAGAACGGTAAGCAGGTGCGTCGTTACGTCAGCGGGTCAACTCAGGCAGAGGTTCGGGAGAAGATTGACGCCCTGCGGGTACAGAGAGAGCAAGGTGCCCTGGTGAGGACAGCCCACGACTCGTTCGGGGACTTTCTCGACAAGTGGCTGGCCTACAAGCAACCGCACATTCGGCAGACCACATACGCCGACTACGAAGCGCATGTGCGCCGATTCGTGAAGCCGCTCCTCGGTGGGAACAAGCTTGGGAAGCTCACGCCGATGCACGTTGAGGGGATGGTCGCAACGATGCTGCACAGTGACCGGCCACCTGCTCAGGTCCGGCGCTGTCTCAAGATCACCAGCATGGCCCTTGCCCAGGCGCTTGATTGGGAGTTGGTAGGCCGCAACGCTGCGGAGCGAATCAAGCCGCCAAAGGTCAAGCGCAATGAGATGCGCGTCTGGACGCCAGAGCAGGCACGGGCGTTCCTCTCCGCTGCGGAGGGGCACAGGTACTACGCCCTCTACTACGTGGCCCTTGCCACAGGAATGCGTAGGGGAGAGCTCCTCGCCCTGCGGTGGGCCGACATAGACACTGTGGCTAGGACGGCCAATGTGGGTCGAACGGCGGTGTACGTCGGGGGCAAGCTGCGCGACAGCACGCCCAAGACCGCAGCGGGGAATCGGGTGGTGAGTCTTGGGCAGGACGTGCTGGACATCCTGACAACTCATCGCTTGTCCTTTGGCTACGGAGAGTTGATCTTCGGCTCACGGGCAGGGACGTATCTCAACCCGTCGAATGTGGCTCGCGCCTTTGAGAGGTTCTGTGAACAGGCTGGAGTACCCCGCATCCGCTTCCACGACCTGCGCCACACCTCGGCCAGCCTGTTGATCCGCAGCAACATCTCGGTGAAGGTGGTCAGTGACCGCCTCGGGCACGCCGACAGCTCCTTCACGCTGCGGACTTACGTGCACGTATTTGACGATCAACGCCGTGCAGCGGCTCTCTCGCTCGGGCAGATGCTCAGCGAGGCAGGAGACTAATGAAGCCGGAATACACTGAGCCAATGACTGTTGAGATCCGTCAGGAGCCGCTGCCTTGGACAACAGATGAGGCGCTCCCGGCTGAGCCTGTCAAGCGTAAGCGGGGGCGTCCGAGGAAAGATGCGGTTACGACTAGCACCAAGCCCGTAGAGACGGTAGATGTAACGCCTAAGCGTACGCAGAGAGGAGAGGCGACAAGCGACGTTGTGGTATCGGCTGTAGTTGGGGGAAATGCCACATTATTCGCGGATATTCTGCATTTACACGTCCCACGCGGACAGCGCATTGTAGATGTCACCTACGGCCAAGGCGTGTTCTGGCAACAAGTTCCTGTGAATGCGTACAAACTGCGCTTCTCCGATCTTGACGCCAAATCGGGACGAGACCCAATACATAACACAGCAGTCTCGTCTGGTATTGATGCTCGTAACCTCCCTTTCTCTACGGCAGAAGGATCGAGGGCGGAGCTTGATTGCCTAATCCTAGACCCTCCCTATCAAGAAGGACTGCTCCGGAAGAATAAGGAACACATGGGTGGGCAAGGGACACATAATTCCTTCCGGCATGCATACTCTAATGGGCAGGCTCAACCCTTAGTGAACCGCACTGTAGGAATCTGGCAGTATCAAGCAAAGAGGCAAGTGCCGGTTCTGCTCAGTGATAAGTCAAAATGGCACGATACTGTACTAGATTTGTATATTAAGAGCGGCTTGGAGGCATACAGAGTGCTCCCCATAGACGGCACATTGATTGTTAAGTGCCAGGATGAGGTGAGTGCTAACAAGCAACGTCTTACGCACGTTGAGCTAATTACTGCTTATGAATCAATGGGTTTCTACTGTAAAGACCTGTTTGTTCTTATACGGGACAGCAAGCCGGGTGTGGCGAGGGTTATCGAGCAGCGCCATGCTCGCAAGAATCACTCCTACTTTCTAGTGTTCACAAAAGTAAAGCAGCAACAGATATCCAATACTGTGCGCCTAATGAAAGAAAGTGAGGCGAGTGATATATCACGCGCCTCACAAGGAGATGCTCTGACTTAGTTCTCAGTTGCGATAATAATGTCGCCGTCTGGCTCTTCGATAATGCTTACCTCAGAGGCAGTGCCCCCCGGTGGGGCCTGCCTCTTCTCAATGATCCGATCAAGGAGGCTCTCTAGATCAGTCGTAAAGATATCTTCCTCAGCCAATGGCCACTGTACGGGTACTAGTGTCGCAAGAAGATGCTCTTTCTGCTCAGGCGTGTATTTCTTCGCTTTGCTGCGAGGTAAATCTTCATTGATTGCATATAGAAAGCGCCATGTTCCGTCAAATGCGAAGGCATTTACTACTAGAACGTCAAACTCTCCAGCGACAAGGCAGGTCGTTTCAAGCTGAGACCCATTGGGTAAAGTTACATGGCGACGATCGCTAGCATCAACTTGACTCTTACCCACGAATGTTCCATCACTCAGTTGCTTAACAGAGTTTGTCTGGAGTGACTTAACCTCTATCTTAAACTCCTCGCCTCTATACTGTATGCGACGGTCTCCCTTCTTTTTCCGATCATGATCGTCATCCTTTCCTAGATCGGTAATGCCAGGGATTTCCATCATCTGATTGTGGAACTTGGCTTCAGCAACGTAGCCAAGTACTACACCTCGTAGACTGCCGTTGGCTTCGATCAACCCGCTGAGCATCGCCATATCCACGCCCCACTTTTCCAAGATCGTCTTGCTGTTTGGCACCCGTTCGTCGTTCATTTCGCCTCCGACGTAACGGTACAAGACCAATACAGTCAGGTCAAGTCGGGAGAAAATGAAGATTCGCTAATGTAGAAGCTCTCTGACGTTTACCCCTAGCGCAGTCGCCACCTTGACGATGGTACTGAGTTGGGGGTCTGTCGTTGCGTTCTCCAGCTTGCCAGGGTGGGTGCGGTGGATGCCCGCAGCGGCTGCAAACTCGTCTTGGTTCATTCCCTTAGCCAGACGAAGCTCACGGATGCGCTGACCGAGGCGTTGACGTACCTCCAGGATGTGCGGGTCTACTGATTCTGGCTTGCGAGAGGGCATCTTCCGAGGTTCCAGCGAGAGGATCTTGGAATGCGACTGACACGAATAAGTCTGATCTTGTTATGCACCTTTGAATCAGAGTAATAATTCTGATTGGAGGTAAATCAATGGGTACATTTCTCGCATTGGTCGGCACGCTCCTGCTCTTCGCAGGTGGTATTGGGCTTCTCACAGGCTTGGGACTGAGATTGCTCCGTCGCCCCGTCGCTCGTTGGCTGCGGCCACCGGTCACGCTGACCACAGTGGTGCTTGGGGTTGTTCTAGCTGGGGTAGCAGGGTCAATGTTGCCCAAGCCGGTGCAACCTGTCGTTGTCCCGCAGCCGAAGGTGGACGTGGCAGCTGTTACACCCACTGCTACCCCAAAGGTTGAGCCAAAGCTCGAAGCCGTGGAGAATCAGCCCCAAGAGAGCCAAGATTTGGCTGAGCAAGAGACTGCCCCACCCGCTCCCCCGCAACCGGAGGTGCAGCGCGTTAGTGTGGGTTTATTCCTGGTTAAGTGTCGTGATGCGGTGCGTTCTCAGCTGAAGTCGCCTAGCAGCGCCCGTTTCCCGTCGTCGCTTGATCTCAATGCTGCGGCGCGTGAGATGGACGATGGCAGCTGGGCTCTGGGCAGCTTCGTTGAGGCGCAGAACGCCTTTGGGACAGAGATACGGAGCACCTTCACCTGCACCTACAACCCATCAACCCAAGCGGTCACGGCTCGCATCACTGACTGAGGCGGCGGGAGTTCCTCCCCAGAGGGTGCGCACCTCTGGGGTTGTCAATTCTGGGTACAACATCTTGTACTAAGACAGAGAAAGGATACAAGATGTAGTCGTAATGTGATCCATCATACATCGTAATGACGCATACGCTGTCAATATAACACCAGCGCCCGACTACGTGTTGGGCGTAAGTCGGGCGGTTGCTCTGGTGTTTGTTGAACTCGACAATCAAGAAGTACCACGAGCCAAATCAAGCCGCAAGACTCTGGAGTACAAATGCCTACCCGTTCCTCGCTTCCGTCCGGACTCAAGCCGGGCACTCCTGCACCTGACAGTGGACAGTACAAGCCCGTCGGCCCTCGTGGCGGACATGTTGGCGGCGAGATCACCGCCGTCCAGGGCAAGCCCCTGCCTCCCACGCAGAGGCCGGGACAGACCTACACTCTGGTTGACCCGACCAAGCACAAGTAAGTAGGACTGTCGCAGAGTCAGGGGAGATTCCCCTGACTCTCGCTTTGTTTGCCGTTCTGGTGGGGTAGTAGTTGCAGCTACCGAGCAACTACTCCGCAGCTAGGGCGACAACTTTGGGTATATTCTGGGACGCTCGTAGGGGTTATACCCTACCGCGAGTTCGAATCTCGCTCTCTCCGCCAAGCAGTATCCGCCTCAACAATGTGCCCGTAGCTCAGCTGGATAGACTTCGGGCACACCACCAAGCAGACCTCCGCGAAAGCGGGGGTTTTTGCTTGTGGCCCCATTTCATTTAGAAATCTGCGCCGGGCGAACGGGTCTCCTTGCATGAACGCCGTAAGAACTCGCGTGGCAGGCTATCGGGCACACGGGCCGGTGTCCGGAAGGCCGTTCTGGTCGCCTGCGCCCTTCATCTGCCCCCTCCGCCCCCCGAGGTCTTGACCTGTATGTCTGCTTCTCTCGCCACTGATCCTGCCCTGCACCTTGCCCTGCGCGACCTGATGCGTGTCCATGCTCCGGAGGCCACCCTGCTGGCCTCGGCCGGCGAGGGCGTCGTGCGCGTGGAGGCCGGGGCCGTTCAGGCTCTGCCGCCCGGCGCGGAGCTGTTGCCGCCCGACCACTGGCTCGACCACGGTGAACTCGTGTGGCTGACCCAGGAGGGCGCACTGCTGGGACTGTTGTGGTCGGCCGAACAGGTGGTGTCGCCGGCGGCCGTGCAGGTCCTGACGGTGGTGCTGGCGGCGGCGCGCGGTGGGCAGGCGAGCCGCGAGGCCGACCTCCTCATCACGCAGTTGCCGGCGGCGACCGCGTGGCTGTCCTCGGAACTGACCTTCCGGCAGGTGAGCCGCAGCTTTCTGGAGCTGTTCGGACTCAGCGGCGCGGCCGTGGTCGGAGCGACTCTGGAAAGCGTGTTTCCCTCGGCGCCCGACCTGCGCAGCCAGCTTTCGGGTGCGGCGTCGGGGCACGCGGTGCAGCTGCGGGACGAACTGCTGCTGCGCGGCGAGGCCCGGCGCTGGGTGCGCGGGGAGGCCAAGCCGTACTTCGGCGGCGCGGTGGCCGGCGTGCTGTGGACCGTGCAGGACGTGACGCCCGAGTACGTGCGCGCTGGCGAGGTCTCGGCGCTGCTCGACACCGAGCTGCCCCTGGCGCTGCTGGGACCGGGCGGCGTGGTCGTGCAGGCCAGCCGGGGCTTCATGGCCCTGCGGCCCGGCGGCGCTCCCGCCGAGGAGGACCAGGGCGCGCCGCTGTGGACCTGGCCTTCTTTCGCGTCACAGGCCGAGTCGGTGCTGCGCGGCATGTTGCGCTCGGCGCAGGCCGGCGAGACCGTTCAGGCCGACGTGCCCCTGGTGGGCGGCCAGCGCCTGAGCTTCACGGCCCGGCCCAGTCCGTTTACCCCTGATCTGGTGGTGTTGCAGGGACCGCCTGAGGCCAGCGGAACGTCGAGCGCCGTGGTGTCGCAGGTGCTCAGTCTCAGCGGGGCCGCGACCATCCTGCTCGACGCCGGAGGGCGCGCGCAGCTCATCAGCGAGCAGGCCGCCAGCCTGCTGGACCTCAACGGCGCGCAGCTCACCGGCACGCGGCTGTCGAAGGTGCTGCAGCAGCTCGGCGTACGGTTGGCGACGACCACGGGTCAGCCGCTGCTGCTCGACGACGTCTGTGCGCCCCAGCCTGAACCGCGGGAGATCCTGATCACGCTGCCCGGCGGCGTCACGCGGCAGCTCGAACTGCGCGTCACGGCCGTTGACAGCGCGGGCAAGAAGCCCAGCGTGCTGCTGGCCCTGCGGGACGTGTCGGCGCTGCGCCACGCCCAGGCCAAGCTCCGGCACGCCTCGCAGCACGACCCCCTGACCGGTCTGGCCAACCGCGCCGGCCTGCGCGCCCTGCTGTCCGAGGTGCCAGCCGGCCCCGGCACGGTCGTGTGCCTGGACGTGGACGCCTTCGGGGCCCTGAACGCGGCGCTGGGCCGCACGGCCGGCGACCTGCTGCTCATTCAGGTGGCGGCGCGGCTCAACGACCTCGCGGCGCTGCACGGCGGGCGGGCGGCGCGCCTGGCCGACGATACCTTCGCCCTGTTCCTGCCGGGCGTGAGGGCCGAGGTGGGGGCGCAGAAGGTGCAGGCGGCGCTGCGTGAGCCTCTGCGCGCCGGGCAGCGGGTGGTGCCCGTGACCTTCGCGGTCGGCGCGGCGATGTACGGCGAGGGCGCCACCGAGCAGGCGCTGGCCGACGCCGACGTGGCCCTGCAACATGCCCGCCGCCGGGGACGCGCCCAGACGCTGCTGTTCGCCCCCGAACTGCGCGATGACGAGGCGCTGGATTTCCGGATCGAGGAAGACCTGCGCGGCGCGGCGACCGCCGGCCAGTTCACCCTGCTCTACCAGCCGGTCGTGAGTCTGAAAAACGGCCGCGCCCTGGGGGCCGAGGCGCTGCTGCGCTGGACCCACCCCGAACTGGGCAACATCTCGCCCACGCGCTTCCTGCCCATCGCCAGCCGCAGCGACCTCATCACGGGCATCGGCGAATGGGTCGTGCGCGAGGCGCTCTCGGGCCGCTCGGCCGTGCGCGAGGCGACGGGCCGCAGCGACTGGCGTACCAGCGTCAACCTCAGTCTCGAAGAACTGCGCCGCCCCGGTGCCTCGCAGCGCCTGCTGCCCCTGATGGCCCGGCACCACGCCCTGGACATTGAGGTCAGTGCGGGCAGCCTGACCAACCACAGCGAGGAGACGCTGGGCCTGCTCGGCGGCCTGCGGGCCCGCGGCGCGCAGCTCGTGGTGGATGACTTCGGTGACGGCGCCAGCAGCCTGACCGCCCTGACCCAGTTTCCGCTCAGCGGCCTCAAGCTGCACCCCACCCTGACCGCGCAGCTGCCCGGCGACGAGCGCTCGCTGCGGCTCGTGCAGGGGACGGTGGACCTCGCCCACAGCCTGGGCCTCCAGGTCACGGCGGTGGGGGTCGAGACCTACACGCAGCTCGATATCCTGCGCGACCTGGGCTGCGACGCTGCGCAGGGCTACGCCATCGCCCCGGCGCTGAGTGCCCCGGACCTCGCCGAGTGGGTCCGCTCGCGCTGACCAGTGCGCTCCCGGGAACCCCAGCCCCCGGCCCGGCACTACACTGCCCCCATGCTGCTTTACGGAAGAAACCCGGTGCTCGAAGCCCTGCGTGAGGGCCGCGCCGACGAGGTCCTGCTCGCGCGCGGCGTCGAGCCCGCCTTCACGCGCGAGGTCGAGGCGACGGGCGCGCGCGTGCGCTGGGCCTCACGCATCGAACTCGATCAGATGGTGGGCACCACCCAGCACCAGGGCATTGTCGCGGAGGTCGCCGACCTCGCCTGGGCCTCGGTGGACGACATCCTGGACCGGGCCGAGGCCAAGGGCGAACCGCTCCTGATCGTACTGCTCGACGGCATCACCGACCCGCGCAACTTCGGGGCCATCATCCGCTCGGCCGAAGTGCTCGGCGCGCACGGAGTCGTGGTCGAGGAACGCCGCAGCGCGCCCCTCTCGCCGGTCGTCGCCAAGACGGCGGCGGGGGCCACGAGCTACCTGCCCGTCGCCCAGACCAAGAACCTGCCGCGGCTCATCGACCAGCTCAAGGAGGAGAACGTCTGGGTGTACGGGGCGGCGGGCGAGGCCGCGCAGGATCTGGGCCGCACCGACTTTTCGGGCAAGCTGGCCCTGGTCATCGGGGCCGAGGGCGAGGGCCTGCGCCGCCTGGTGCGCGAGAAGTGCGACGCCCTGGTGCGGATTCCCACGCGCGGCCAGGTCCAGAGCCTCAACGCCTCGGTGGCGGCCGGCATCCTGCTGTACGAGGCCACGCGCGGCCGGGAAAAGCCGTGAGCCTGCGGGTGTTGAGCCTGCGGAACGACCACCTTGAGCTGGACGTGCTGCCGGAAACCGGGGCGAGCGTGCTGAACCTGCGCGCCGCCTCGGGTCGGCCGGTGCTGCGCGCCGTGGACCCGGCCGACGTGAAGAGCAGCAGTCAGTGCGCGAGTTTCTCGCTCGTGCCCTTCAGCAACCGGGTGCGCGACGCCCGCTTTACCTTTGCGGGGCAGGTTCACCAGTTGCGCGTGACCACGGCCGACGGCCTGACCCAGCACGGCGACGTGCGCAACCGCCCCTGGCAGGTCGTGGTCGCCGGTGACGAGAAGCTCAGCTTCACCTTCGACAGCCGTCAGTTCACCGACCTGAACTGGCCCTGGGCCTTCGGGGCCAGCATGGAGTACCGCCTGGACGGCGCGGCGCTGGAGATGACCCTGGCCCTGACCAACCTGGACACCACCGACATGCCCGCCGGGCTGGGCCTGCATCCGTACTTCGTGCGGCGCCGGGACGGTACGGACCCTCAGGTATCGTTCGGCGCGGCCCTGATCTACGACATGGACGGGCGCTCGCTGCCCCTGGAGGCGGCCCGCGCGGTGCACCCAGATGAGGACTTCCGCACGCCGCGTCCGGTGGGGGAGCGCAGCATCGACCAGGTTTACGCGGGCTGGGACGGCGCGGCGCGGCTCGACTGGGGGACGCGGGCGCTGCAACTGCGCGCCGACCCGGTCTTCTCGCATATGGTCGCCTTCACGGCCCCCGACGGGTCACTGGCGCTGGAGCCGGTCAGCCACGCCACCGACGCCCTGAACCTCGCGCCGAAGGGTGTGCCGGGCGTGGACCTGCGGGTGCTCGCGCCCGGCGAGACGCTGAGCGGCGCAGTGAGACTGAGCCTGGAAGGCGACTGGTAGGTCGGCGCCCCCGGCGTCAGGCGGGCCGCTTGAAGTAGTGGTAGGTGCCCATCCAGGAGCCGACGTACAGCCATCCGGCGCCTTCGAGCTCCTGCCGGAGCTTCTGGGTAAAGCGGCCCTGCTGGCGCTCGTAGGTCCAGCGGGTCCGCAGGGCCGCGTCCTCCGGTCTGCGGAAGCTGAGCACCAGGGGACCGAAGCCCGTGAGCTCCCATCCTTCCTCGCCCATCTGTTCGAGCACCGAGATTTCGTTGAAGGCGGTGGCGAGGCGGTCCTGATAGGCCCAGACCCCACCGACGAGTTCAAGACGTTCTTCGGTCGTGACCATAAACAATTCCTCCAGCGAACAGCCGAACAGCCAGGAGAGGCGAAAGGCCAGGAGAAGCGCCGGATCGTTGCGCCCGGTTTCGAGGTTGTTGACCGTCTGGCGGGAAATGGACAGCCGCCCGGCGAGATCGGCCTGGGACCACCCTCGGGCTGCGCGAAACTCTCTAATCCTGTTGTGGATGGCCTCACCCCTATGACGCGCGCTGACACGGCCCCTCCGGTCGTGACCGGTCCGGTCTGGGCCTATGAAGAGAGTACCCGTATTCGGCTGACATGTCAAATATATTTGACATGTCAGCCGATTTGGAGAAACTGGTGTGGTGGCCGGCCTAGGCGCAGGCCAGCAGTTGTCCGTCGCGGGCGCGCAACTCAAAGCCCGCCCCTGGCCGCGCCCGCATCCAGATCAGGGCGCCGATGAGGTCGTCGGTCTCACGCACGACTTCCGGTGCTCCGGGGGCGGGCAGCACCACACGGTACTCGTGGGCCTCGGCGGGGGGCGTCCAGCGCTCGCCGCCGTCTTCCTTGACGAATGCTCTCGACATCTCCGCAGTCTGCGCGCCGCGGCTGCGGTTCAGGTGGGCGAGCAGGGGTCGCCGCTTGAGGGAGTGTTGAGGTCCTGCACGCTGCGCCGCGCCGCCAGCGTGAGCTGCACCTCGCGCCGCTCCTCGCCGCGCAGCACGCTCAGGCGCACCGTGTCGCCGATCCGCCGGCGCTGCACCTGCGTGATGAAGGCGTCGGCGTCGGGAGTGCTCACGCCGTTCACGCTCAGGATGGCGTCGCCCAGCCCCGTCAGGTTGCCCTCGGCGTCGGCCCGGCAGCCGCGCAGGCCGGCGCGCTCGGCGGGGCTGTTGCGGGCCACACGCAGCACCACCGCGCCGGGCGGGTCGGTCAGGCCGCTGTGGTTGGAGTCGAAGACGAGGCCCACGACCGGGGTATCGCGTTGTTCGCCGGCGCGCAGCCCGGCGATCAGGGCGTTGCCCTCGGTGACGGGCACGGCGTAGCTCGTGCGGGTCTGCCCGTTGCTGTCCTGGCGCACGTAGCTCACCACCCCAATGGCCTGCCCGTTGCCGTCGACGATCGGGCCGCCGCTGTCGCCGGGAGCCAGAGGGGCTGTCATCTCCAGCGTGCCCTGCGGAAAGTCGGCGCGCCCGGACGAGACGTTCAGGCGCAGCAGCCGCCCGCGCCGGGGCTGCAGGAAGTCGCCGCCGCTGTTGCCGATGGCCAACACCGTCTCGCGTACGCGCGGCGCGCGGGTGGCAAGGTTCAGGTAGGGAAAATTGCCACCGCCGCGCACCTGGAGCAGGGCCACGTCGGCCGCCGCGTCGAAGGCCGTGACCTGCGCGCGGTATGAGCGGCCCGACAGCGTGGTGATCCGGAACAGCTGGCCGTCGCTGACCACGTGGTAGGCCGTCAGCAGTTGCCCGGCGTCGTTGATGAAAAAGCCGGTGCCGATGCCCCCGGTCCCGGTCCGGGCATTGAGGCTCTCGACCCGCACGGTGGCCGGACGGGTCTTCTCGAATAGCGCCAGCGTCTCGGGAGGCAACTCGCCGGGCAACGCCGGGGCCGCACTGGGGGACGGCAGCCGCAGCAGGTTCGGCACGCTGTCTTCGGGCGCGATCAGGGGCAGCAGGTAGGCCACGCCGGACAGCAGCAGCAGGACGGGAAGCCAGGGCGAGAAGCGGCGCACCCGCAGAGTCTAGGGCGGGTGCCCGCGCGACAACGTGCGGGAAGGCCCAGAGGACATGGCCCCCCAGATGGGTCAACGCTGCCCGAAGACCCGTGAGAAGATCGTGGGCAGAAGACCCTATGAAAAGACTGCCTTCCACTGCACTGCTGCTGGCCCTGCTCGCCCCGGCGCTGAATGCCTGCGCCCCCACCCTGAGCAGCGCCACGCTGGCCCTGTCGCCCGCCTCGCTGCAACTGCGCCAGGGGAGCAGGGCCACAGTGCGGGTGGTTTTCCAGCGCTACGTATACGGCGACGAGGCTCTGGAGGGGTACAGGCTGTTCGTCTTCGGCAGCGGGCAGGGGGGCCTGCGTATCCTCGACGCCACGGCCGCTTTGAAGGCCCGCGACACGGCCACCTTCACGGTCGAGGCGGCGCGCAACGCGGACCTGGGACGGCAACGTGTGGTTGTGATGGTGTCGGACCCCAGGGGCAAAGGCAATCTCCAGAGGACACTGGAACTCAACGTGGTCCCCTGACGCCAGCGCCCGCAGGTGTCCGTCCGGGGGCCGGGCGCGCTAGCCTGGGCGCGTATGGCGTGCTGGCTGCTGAAATCCGAACCCGACGTGTTCGGCTACCCCGATCTTGTGCGTGCCGGGCGCGAAGCCTGGAACGGGGTGCGCAACTACCAGGCCCGCAATTTCTTGCGCCAGATGCGGGAGGGCGACCTGTGTCTCTTCTACCACTCGAACGCCCGCCCCAGCGGCGTGGCGGGCGTGGCGCGGGTGGTACGTGCCGCCTATCCCGACGATCTGCAGTTCGATCCGGGCAGTCCCTACCACGATCCGCGCAGCGACCCCGTCGCCCCGCGCTGGAGCATGGTGGACGTGGTGCCGGTCGCCGCTCTGCCGCGCGTGGTGCCGCTGGAGACCCTGCGCGCCCTGCCGGAGTGGCAGGATTCGCCGCTGGTGCGCAAGGGCACCCGCCTGAGTGTGCTGCCGGTAACCCCCGAACAGGTCCGCGCCGCCCTGAGTGCCGGGGGAGGAGACCCAGACCTGACCTGTCCCTGAACCCGGCTTCAGCAGAGTGTCACGGTTCTGTTAGACCGGGCAGGGCATAGTGGCGTATGGAACTGCTGCTGGCTGCCCTGGCGACGCTCACCGCACTTCTGCTCGCTTCGCGGCAGACTGCTCCCCGCAAGTATGCGCGGGTGCCAGTGCGCCACAACTCCAGACGCTGAACCTCCTCCTGCGGGCCAGTTCCTCCCTCCTTTCTGGTCCGTCCTCCCAAATCGCCGCCGGTCTCCCTCCCAGGGCCGGCGGCTTCTCCTGGCCGCTCCGTGCGGTGTGGGCCTGGAGGGTTCTCCGCGCGGTACAGTGACCGATTGTGACTGACGCCGACCACCCCTCCCTGACGCTCTTTCCCCTGGGTGACGACCTGGGCAGCGTGTCGCTCGTGCAGCACGTGGGCGACGACAAGATGATCGTGAACGCGGCCCGCGTCTCCTTCGGCGGCGACAACCTGGCCCCCCTGGACGGCAAGGACGAGCGGCTGATCCGTTACCTGCTGCGCCATCACCACGGCAGCCCCTTCGAGCACAACCTCGTGACGTTCAAGGTGGTGTGCCCGATCTTCGTGGACCGGCAGATGGTCCGCCACCGGGTAGGGGTCGCCAAGAACGAGATCAGTGGCCGCTACGTCGAGATGCAGGAGCGCAACTTCACGCCGCCCCAGTTCCGCAAGCAGGCGCCCAGCAACCGGCAGGCCAGCGTGGAGGACGACGGCACGCTGGATCAGGAGGCCGCCGCCCGCGTGTGGGCAGACGCGTGGCGCGGGGCATACGGCGCCTATCAGGAGCTGCTGGCGCTGGGCGTGACGCGCGAGCAGGCGCGCGGCGTGCTGCCGCAGTCGCTCTATACCGAGTCGTACTACACCTTCAACGTCCGCAGCCTGCTGCACTTCCTGGGTCTACGCGACCATGCGGGCGCGCAGTTCGAGACCCGGCAGTTCGCCCGCGCGATGGGCGAACTGGCCGAGCCGCTGTTCCCGGTGACCTTCCGCGAGTGGAGAAGCCTGAACGCCGGCGAATAAGGTGTGACGGGAGTGGGGCCAGGGGACCGGATTCCTGGCCCCGCTCTCCGATTACAACTGGCCTTCTACGGCCGCGAGGGCGAAGGCGTACTCCTCGGCCGTCTCGTTCAGCGCGTCGTAGCGGCCGCTGGAGCCGCCGTGGCCCGCGCCCATGTTCGTCTTGAGCACGAGTTCGCCGCTGCCTTCCTGCCTTAGCGTGCGCAGCCGGGCCACGTACTTGGCCGGTTCCCAGTACGCCACGCGTGGGTCGTTCAGGCCGGTAGACACGAAGAGGTGCGGGTAGGTCGCCGCCTTCAGGTTATCGTAGGGCGAGTAGGCGCGCATGTCGGCGTAGGCCGCCGCCTCGTTGGGGTTGCCCCACTCGTCGTACTCGCCCGTGGTCAGGGGGATGGAGTCGTCGAGCATGGTCGAGAGCACGTCCACGAAGGGCACGCCCACGAAGGCCGCCCGGAAGAGGTCGGGGCGCAGGTTCAACACAGTGCCCATAAGCAGCCCGCCTGCGCTGCGGCCCATCGCCACGAGGTCGCCCGCCACCCCCGAGGCGCGCAGGTGTTCGCCCGCCGCCACGTAGTCGGTGAAGGTGTTCATCTTGTGCGAGAGGCGCCCGGCGTCGTACCAGCGCCGCCCGAGTTCCGAGCCGCCCCGGATGTGCGCGATGGCCCACACCCAGCCCCGGTCGAGCAGCGGCAGCCGGGACATGGAAAAGCCGGGGTCCATCGGCGCGCCGTAGCTGCCGTAACCGTACAGGAGGGTGGGGGCGGGCAGGGCCGTGTCCCTGCGCCGCACCAGACTGAGCGGCACACGCTCGCCGTCGGGCGCCGTCGCCCAGACCTGCTCGGCGACGTACTGCGCGGGGTCGTAGTTCGGCACCGGGGTCGCCTTCACCAGCCGGGTCTCCAGCGTCTCCAGGTCGAGGTCGAGGTGCTCGGCAGGGCGCGTCAGGCTCGTGTAGAGGATGCGGGCCACTCCGGTGCCGTACTCGCGGTTCGCCCCGATACGGACCGTGTAGCTCGCTTCGGGAAAGACGACTGCGCGCGCCTCGCCGTAGCCCTGGGGCGTGCGGGGCAGTACCCACAGCCGCGTGAACCCGCCCTCGCGCCCCGCGAGCAGCAGGTGCGAGCGGAACAGGTGAAAGCCGGTGAGGTAGCGCCCGGGGCTGTAGGGCAGCACGGCCTCGGCGTCCGCCAGGGTGGCGCCCTCCCGCTTGGGCAGGCGCATGAGCGCGAACTCGGAGGCGCCGCCCGCGTTCGTGAGCAGCAGCCAGTGGTCGCCGCCGTCGGTCAACAGGGGCACCTCGGTGCCGCGCTCGCGGGCCAGCACGGGGGTGGGCCGGGCCTGGGGGTCGCGGACGCCGAGCGCCCACCACTCCTGCGCCATGTTGGCCTCGCTGGCGATGAGCACCGTCTCGCCGTTTTCCGCGAGGGCTGCTCCAGCGCGGAAGGTCGGGTCGTCCTCGCGGAACAGCAGGTCGTCGCCCGCCTGCGGCTGCCCCAGCCGGTGCCGCCAGACCCGGTCGGGGCGCTGCGTGGCGTCGTCGGTGCCGTAGATCAGGGTGTCGTCGCCTGCCCAGGCCAGGGTCCAGCCGCTCAGGCCCGTCAGCGGGGGCTCGGTCAGTTCGCCGGTCCGGGTGTCGAGCACGCGCAGCTCGAACACCTCCTGCCCGGTCGTGTCGAGGAGGTACGCCCACAGGTGTCCGTCGGGGCTGGGACGCGCGGCGTAGACCCAGACGTTGGCGTGGCCCTCGCGCGCCTTCAGGGCATTGAGGTCGAGCAGCACCTCGTCCTCGCCGCCCTGCGCCGGCCGCCGCAGGAAGATGGGATGCGGCTGTCCCGCCGCCGTCCGGGTGAAGTACAGCCAGTCGCCTTCGCGCACGGGGGGCTGGTCGTCGTCCTCCTGCACATGCGAGAGCAGCTCGGCGTAGATAGCTGCCTGCGTGCCGCGCAGGGGGTCCATGACCCCGGCTAGGTAGGCGTTTTCGCCCTCCAGGTACTCCAGCACCTCGGGGTCGGCCCGGCCCTGCGTCTTGAGCCAGTGGTAGTCGTCGGGCCGGTCCTCGCCGTGAAGGCTGTGCGTGACCGGTTTGCGGGCCGCCTGTGGAGGTGTGGACATGCGCCGAGCGTAGCAGGGGAGGGCCTGTGGAGCGTGACCTGTGGAGAAAAGCGAAGCCCAGCCGGGTCGCTGGGTGAACACGTCAGCGTTTCTACCGCTGCGGTCCCCCCGAAGGCCGTCGTGCGGGGGGCGGACCATGCCAAGTGGAGATCTCCAGCCCCGAACTCAGCCGTCACGCTGCAAAGCAGAGCGGCCCCCTGCTTCTGGAACAACTCCTGCACGGGGTAACGCCAAGCTCCCCCTGGGAGTAGGGAGGGGAGGGAGGAAAACAGATCTAACCCTTCAGGTCAGAAACAACCGGTACGCCGGGTTCTCGCTCATGTCCTCGGCCGGGTAGCCCAGCCCCGCCAGAAAGTCCCCGAACTCGGGTAGCTCGCCGTCGGGGACCTGGATGCCCGCCAGCACCCGCCCGTGCGCCGAGCCGTGGTTGCGGTAGTGGAACAGACTGATATTCCAGGTGCCCTGAAGGTGCGTCAGGAAGTCCAGCAGCGCGCCGGGCCGCTCGGGAAAGGTGAACGAATACACCCGCTCGCCCTCGGCCTCGGGCGCGCGGCCCCCGACCATGTGCCGCACGTGCACCTTGGCGAGTTCGTCGTCGGTGAGGTCGGTGACAGCGTAACCCAGGGCGGCGAGCTGCGCGACGAGTTCGCCCCGCTGCGCCGCGTGGCCGAGCTGCACCCCCACGAAGATCTGCGCGTCGGTCCTGGGGGCGTAGCGGTAGTTGAACTCGGTGATGGACCGCGCGCCGACCACCTCGATGAACTCGCGGAAGGCGCCGGGCCGCTCGGGGATGGTCACGGCCAGGATGGCCTCGCGCCGCTCGCCGATCTCGGCGCGCTCGGCCACGTGGCGCAGGCGGTCGAAGTTCACATTGGCCCCGCAGGTCAGGGCGACCAGCGTCTCGCCGCTCAGTCCGCGCTCGGCGGCGTACTTCTTGAGGCCCGCGACGGCCAGCGCCCCGGCCGGTTCCATGACGGCGCGCGTATCGTCGAACACGTCCTTGATGGCGGCGCACACCTCGTCGGTGTTCACGCGCACCCAGTCGTCGACGTAGCGCCGCGTGAGGTCGAAGGTGTAGGCCCCGACCTGTTTGACCGCCACCCCGTCCACGAAGATCCCCACGGTGTCGAGCCGCACGCGCTCGCCCGCCTGGAGGCTCTGGTACATCGCGTCGCTGTCGTCGGGTTCCACACCTACGATGTGCACGCCGGGCTTGAGGGCCTTGAGGACACTCGCCACGCCCGCGATCAGGCCGCCGCCGCCCACCGGCACGAACACGGTGTACTCGTCGCCCGGCACCTGCCGCAGCAGTTCCAGCGCCACCGTGCCCTGGCCCGCCAGGACAAGGGGGTCGTCGTAGGGGTGCACGAAGGTCAGGCCGCGCTCCTGTTGCAGGGCGAAGGCATGGGTCTCGGCGTCGCTGAAACTGTCGCCGAACAGCACGACCTCGGCGCCGCGTGCCCGGCAGGCCTGCACCTTGATGTCGGGGGTGGTCGCGGGCATCACGATCACGGCCGCGATGTTCAGGGCCTGCGCCGCGAAGGCGACCCCCTGCGCGTGGTTGCCCGCCGAGGCACAGATCACGCCGCAGGCCGCTTCGGCGGGCGTGAGCTGGCTCATCTTGTTGTACGCGCCGCGCAGCTTGAACGAGAAGATGGGCTGCTGGTCCTCACGCTTGAGGAGCACGCGGCTGCCCACACGCGCGCTCAGGCGCGGCGTCTCGCTGACCGGCGTCTCGATGGCCGCGCCGTAGACCTTGCTCGTCAGGGCGAGGCGCAGCACGTCCAGGGCGTCCATCTGGCCGGGTTGAGGAAGGGTCGGGACGGTATGGGTCATGGTCGGGGCCTCCGGGGCGAAAGAAAAACCCCCGCGTCTGGGCGGGGGCAACGTGGCAGCGCGTGGGCCGTCAGGTGAAGTCCCCGAGTCGGCCCGTAATTCGCGCGGCGGTCATGGGGCGCAGCATAGGTCGGGGCCGCGCAGGGAGCGCGCAGCACGGGTAGACAAGGTGCGCGCGGGGCGGCGCTGTCCGGGTCGTCCTCATAAACCTTGACTGGGGTATACTCAAGAGAGGTATGGCCTCCGACGCGAAACAACGCCCGGTGTATGTCATCTCGGTCGCGGCCGAGCTCGTGGACATGCACCCCCAGACCCTTCGCCTGTACGAGCGCAAGGGCCTGATCCGTCCGGGGCGCAGCAGCGGCAAGACCCGGCTGTACTCCGAGCGCGACATCGAGCATCTGCGCGAGATCCGGCGCCTGACCCAGGAACTCGGCGTGNCGGCAAGACCCGGCTGTACTCCGAGCGCGACATCGAGCATCTGCGCGAGATCCGGCGCCTGACCCAGGAACTCGGCGTGAACCTCGCGGGCGTCGAGGAGGTCATGCGCCTGCAGCACGAACTCGACGACATGCAGGGCGAGTTCGAGGCCGAGATCGAGCGTATCGAGGACGAACTGCGCTCGCAGGCCCAGCCGCGCGCCCTGCCCGCGCCCGGCGAGCGCCTGGAGGCCAAGGACCGCCCGGTGTACGTCATCTCCATCGCGGCCGAACTCGTGGACATGCACCCCCAGACCCTTCGCCTGTATGAGCGCAAGCAGCTCATCCGTCCGGGGCGCAGCAGCGGCAAGACCCGGCTGTACTCCGAGCGCGACATCGAGCATCTGCGCGAGATCCGGCGCCTGACCCAGGAACTCGGCGTGNCGGCAAGACCCGGCTGTACTCCGAGCGCGACATCGAGCATCTGCGCGAGATCCGGCGCCTGACCCAGGAACTCGGCGTGAACCTCGCGGGCGTCGAGGAGATCATGCGCCTGCGCCACGAACTCGACGGCGCCCGCTCGCACCTGGAGACCAACGTGCGCCGCATCCAGGACGACATCACGCAGCGCATGACCTCCTGGCGGACCCTGCCGGCCGGCGAGGCCGACTCCGGGGAACCCGGAAACCCGGAGCACCCCGAAGACGCCGATCCGGACCGTGACTGAGGCGTCCGCCCACGCCCTGTGGGTGATGGGCGACGTGCACGGCGCCCTGGGGCCTCTGCGCCGCCTGCTGGAGCGCGCCGGGTTGCTGGGCGCGGCGGGCGAGTGGACCGGCGGTGACGCCGAACTGGTCTTTCTGGGCGACTACCTCGACCGGGGGCCGGACGGCGCGGGTGTGGTGCGGCTGGTCCGCGCGCTGGAGGCCCAGGCTCCGGCGCAGGGGGGCCGGGTCACGGCGCTGCTGGGCAACCACGAGGTCATGTTTCTGGCGGCGGCCCGCTTTCAGGAGCGTGACCCCCGTGACCGCCTGGGATTCGCGCTTCACTGGGAGAGCAACGGGGGACACCCGCATGACCGGGCCGCCCTGGCCCCAGACGACCTCGACTGGCTCGCGGCCCGGCCCGCCCTGGCCCGCCGGGGCCGTTGGCTGCTGCTGCACGCCGACGCGTCCTTCTACGGGGCGCTGGGGCCGGACCTGGACGCCGTGAACGCCGAGGTGAGCCGCCGCCTGAGCGTGGACGATCCGGCTGTATGGGCCGCGTTCTCGAACGACTTCGTCGAGCGCCTGAGTTTCGCCTCGCCGGGTGGGGAGACCCGCGCCGCGGCGCTGCTCGCGCAGTTCGGCGGCGAGTGTCTCGTGCACGGACATACCCCCGTGCCGCTGCTGTGGGAGGCGCTGCTGGGCGACGAGCCCCCACCCGAGCTCTGGAACGCTCCGGTCCTGTACGCGGGGGGGCGCGGTGTGGGCGTGGACGGCGCGCTGGCCTACCGCATAGGTGCGGGCTTCGTGCTGCGGCTGGGCGAACATGCTCCGGCAGAGGCCGTGACGCTGGAGGGACGGGCTGTGCCGGACGGGGCCTGACCCGGCCCCGCGCCGTAGCTGTTCTCCGCGCTCAGTTCATGCGGCGGTGGCGCTCGGCCTCGAAGCGGGCGAGTTCGGCGGGGCTGGACACCTCGCGGGCCACCGACAGCCGCAGCTCCTCGGTGCCGAAGTCGTCCGGGTCGACGTTCAATACGGCGCCGGCCAGCAGCACCACACGGCGTTTCTCTCCCGCCAGCTGCGCGGCCCGCAGTTCGGCTCTCAGGGCCGAGGCGAGGGTGCCCCGCAGCAGCAGGCGCTGGTCGTCGGCCCATTCGCTCTCTTCCAGGCCCGGCAGAAATTCGCCCTTGTAGGCGGCCACGGCGGCGTGCAGCTGCCCCGACGCCACGAGCTGCAGCACGCGCTGGCTGTCCAGAACAACGCTGGCCTTGCCGCTGAGGCGGTATTCCGGGGCCTGGTGAGCGCCCTCGACGAGCACCACATCGGCCCCGACGCTCTCGCGGATGTCCGCGACACATTGCCGGAAATAGTTGGCGGCCTTCTTGGGGTCGCGCTCGGGCCACAGCGCCGTGATGATCTCCTGACGGGTGCTGCGCGGGTGCAGGGCGAGGTAGCACAGCACCGCCACGCTGCCGCGCGTGCGCATGGCGCAGGGCACGCCGTCGCGCAGCGCGAGTTCCTGGCCCAGTGTCATGATCTCTAGGCGCAGCGCGGCCGTGAACAGGTCGTCGCGCAGGCTGCCGCCCAGGTGCGAGGCGTCCTCCAGGGCGGCCTGAAGCAGCGGCGCGAGGTTGGGCTGCAGGCGGGCGTAGGTCAGCATCTCCTCGAGTTCTCGCAGTTCCGGGCCGATGGTCGCCCACGACTGCGGCCGGGGGTGGCCGGCCAGTTCCAGCAGCGCCTCCGCGAGCAGGTCGGCGCAGCGCGGCAGATCGTTCATGCTGTAGGCGCTGTAGGCCGCCAGCAGCAGCGCGCGCGTGGCTTCGAGCACGGAGCCCTGCTCCAGCGCGGCGCGGCGGACCTCGAGCTGCAGCCGCAGGGCGCCCGGAGCGTCGCCGCGCCGCAGGGTCATCATGGCGATCACCAGGCGGCTGTAGAGCGAGAGGTCGCGGACCTGCGCCCGCAGCTGTCCGAGCGTCCGGACCGCCTCGACATGCTCGCCGGTCCGGCTCTGGTGGTCGGCCAGCCGGCTCAGGGCGTATTCCAGGATCTGGCTGTCCTGCACCGCCTGCGCGCGGTCCGCCAGCCCTCCGAGCAGCGCGGCGTAGCCGCCGTAGTCGCCCTGCATCAGCATCAGGTTGGCCTGACGCGCGTCGAGGTGCAGCGCGACATGTGGGTCGTGCAGGGTCTGGTTGAGCTGCCGGGCCCGCTCCAGCGTGTGCGCCGCCTCGTCGAGCTGCCCGCATTCCACCTGCACGTCGATGAGCGTATGAAAGGCGGCCAGCAGGGGGCGGGGATTGCGGTCCTGTTCCAGCAGGGGAATGGCGCTGCTCAGCAGCTTGAGGGCCGCCGTGAATTCGCCGTGGGTCGAGTGGCTGGCCGCCAGCGTGTGGGTGAGTCTCGCGGCCATGCGCCGGTCGCCCAGCGCCAGGTACCCGCGCCGCGCCTCTTCTATGGCCCGCACGGCGCCGGCTTCTCCGAGCTGGTCGAGCGTTACCCCGAACCAGCGCAGGGTGCGGAATTTCAGCTCGCCGCTCAGATGGGGCAGCAGGGCCTGAAAATGCTCGGCGGCCTTGCGGCTCCGGCCAGTGGCCCGCAGGAGATTGCCGAACTCGACCGCTGCCTCCTGGTCGCCCAGCGCGACGGCCAGCTCCAGAGGTTCCTCGGCGGCCACGAACTGCCCGGTCCGCAGAAGCGAGATTCCTACCCAGGCCAGCTCACGCGCGGTCAGGCCCTCCTGATGGCGCAGAGCTGTTAAAAGGCGGTCATACTGCCCAGCCTGATACGCCGCTTCGAACTGTTCCGGCGCGTCAAAACGCTCTTTCACAACCCGCTCCTTAAGCTGTGGCCATGAAAAGCACTCGCGTGGCTGCCGCTTCCCTGCTCGCCCTGGTCGTCACGGTCTTCAGCGTCGCGGGCGCCTCGCCGGTCGGCGGCTACGGGCTCGAGAAGGCCCCCACCTCTGCCCGCGCGGCCGCGTCCGCGAGCTGAGGCCAGGGTCATGTCCATATCTTACCCAGGTTCCAGGAAGTCCGGGCAGAGTTTGCCCGCCCCTCGCCTCCCCGAGCAGTTCCCTCCGGCCACGGTCTCCAATGTCCGCGCCGACGCCCCCGCTCTGCTGACCATCCGTATGGAGACCCTGGCCGTCCAGGGCGGCCGGCTGCACTCCTACGGGCTGGAGTAGCCCGGTGCCCTGGTGGACCGCGCTGCGCTCCCTGCCGGAAGCGGCGCGGCCCGCCAACTTTCAGTTTGAGGAAGAAAGTGGCCTGGCCGCGCAGGAACGCCGCGCGGCGGGTAACTGGCTCGGCACGGTGCTGGGCCGGCCGCCCGAGGACCATGAAGAGTCCACTGCCCGGCTCACTCTGGCCCTGGCGTACTACGCCGGCGAGGTCCAGGACGAGGCCGCCGTGCGCCGCGCCGTGTGGGCCGGCATGCTGCACGATATCGGCAAGTCGGTCGTGGACCCGCGCATCCTGAACAAGCCCGCGCCCCTGACTCCGGCCGAGCGCGCTGTCATGCAGCGTCACCCTTCGGTGGGGCACCGGCTGGCGACGACCGCTGCGCAGATGGACGCCGGAGCGCTGACGGCCGTCTTGTACCACCATGAACGCTGGGACGGAGAAGGCTACCCGGTGGGGCTCATCGGCGAGTCCATCCCGGTGCTGGCGCGCGTCCTGACGGTAGTAGACGTGTACGACGCCCTGAGCCGCGAGCGTCCCTACCGCGCGGCCTGGACTCCAGATGAGGCCGCGCGCTATCTCATGACCCACGCGGGCACCGCCTTTGACCCGCGCCTGGTCGAGCTGTTCGTGCAGTGGGTGCTGCCGCAGACGGTGCCCGCCGGAGCGGGAACAGGCTCCTGAGCCGCCGGGAGCGGGCCACCAACTGGGCCAGAGGGCTCCGGGTACGTCCGGGCGGCCCTGCTATAATGGGGCCATGAAACCGGTGTGTTGCCTGATCCTGCGGTAAGCAGTCCCCACCGGTCTGCCCTGCCGCGCCCCCTTTTTGGACGGCGCGGCTTTTTTTTGTCCCGCACCCTCTCGTTCCCAGGAGCCGTCATGACCCAGCCCGACCCAGCCCACCCCCAGCCCGGCCGCCGCGCGCCCGACCCCGACATCCAGCTCTACGACACCATGCAGCGCCAGAAGGTGCCCTTCGAGCCGAGCACGCCGGGCCGTGTGGGCATGTACCTGTGCGGACCGACCGTCTACAGCGACGCCCACCTGGGCCACGCCAAGAAGGAGGTGGCCTTCGACGTGATCCGCCGGGCCTTCGAGCACTTCGGGTACGCGGTGCGCTACGTCGCCAACATCACCGACGTGGGCCACCTCCAGAACGACGCCGACGACGGCGAGGACAAGATCGCCAAGCGCGCCGTGCTCGAACAGCTCGAACCGATGGAGGTGGCCGACAAGTATTTCTGGTCCTTCACCGACGACATGGCGGCCCTGAACGTCAAGCGCCCCAGCATCAACCCGCGCGCGACCGGGCACATCCCCGAACAGATCCGGCTCATCGAGGAACTCATCTCGCGTGGGCACGCCTACGAGTCGGGGGGCAACGTGTACTTCGACGTGCGCAGCTGGCCCGAGTACGGCAAGCTCTCGGGCCGCAAGCTCGACGACCAGGAGGAAGGCGTGCGCGAGGCCGTGCGCGAGGACAAGCGCGACCCGCGCGACTTCGCGCTGTGGAAAAACGCCGAGGCCGGGCACATCATGCGCTGGGAGTCGCCCTGGGGTGTGGGGTTTCCGGGCTGGCACATCGAATGCTCGGCCATGAGCCTGAAGTACCTGGGCGAGGGCTTCGACATTCACGGCGGCGGCCTGGACCTGCAATTTCCCCACCACGAGGCCGAGATCGCGCAGGCCGAGGCGGCCGGGCATCCGTTCGCGCGCTACTGGATGCACAACAACATGCTGACCATCGGCGGCGAGAAGATGTCCAAGAGCAAGGGCAACTTCACGACCATCCGTGATCTGCTCTCGCAGCACGACCCGATGGTGGTGCGTTTTCTGCTGGTGGGCAGCCACTACCGCAGCGTCACCGAGTTCTCGGAGGAGGCCTTCACCAGCGCCCGCAGCGGGTACCGCCGCCTGACCGAAGCCCTGGGCGAGATAGAGCGCCGCCTGCCCACGGCCCCAGCCGGCAGCGACGCCGCGCTCGACGCCAGAATCGCCGTGCACGTCCTGGCATTCGAGGACGCCCTGCGCGACGACTTCAACACGCCCAAGGCCGTCGCAGCGCTGTTCGGCCTGACCACGGACGTCAACGCTGCGCTGGGTAAGGGGGAGGTCGGCCGCGAGACGCTGGACCGTGCCCGCGCGGCCTACCTGGGCCTGGGCGGGGGCGTGCTGGGCCTGTTCGCCGGCCGCACCGAGAGCCGCCAGGACGACACCGAGGTTGTCTCGGCGCTCATGGAACTCGTCCTCAAGGCGCGGCAGAACTACCGCCTGCAAAAGCAGTACGCCGCCGCCGACGAGCTGCGCGACACCCTCACGGCCGTCGGCGTGACCGTCGAGGACACCAAGGAGGGCGCGCGCTGGCGCCGGTAGCCTCCCCGCGAATGAGGCTGGCGACCCCCTCCCGTATGCGGCGGGGGCCGCCGCTTCTGTTGTGGGCCGAACCCGGCAGCAATGGGGGAGGCCGGCGGGGGGGTAGAATGTTCGGCACGTCACAGATGCCGACCTCAATCTTTCGTTAATCTTCTCGAACTTAAGTTCTCACGAAAGCGAGGTCATTGCATGCGTTCCCTCCTCCGCCAGCTGTTTCCCCGTCCGGTATCTTCCGTCTCCGCTGCCCAGAGTGCGGTGCCCCAGAGTGGTGGCCTCCAGATCGTGGTGCCGGTCATCCGCGTCGGCGACCTGCCGCGCCGCTGATTTCCCCCTGCCCTGAACGCCCCGCCCTGCGCGGGGTTTTTCGTATCCGGCCTGCCTCCTATTGGGCCTCGCCTCACTGCCCACCTGCGGCCCCGCCGCTATGCTGCCGGGCGTGATGGTGGCGGCGCAGGTCTTGAAAGGAACGGGGTCGGGCGCCTTGCCGCCGATGCTCGAACAGTACGTGCGGATGCGGGACGAGGTGGCGGCGCAGCTTCCGCACGCCATCTTGCTGTTTCAGGTGGGGGACTTCTACGAGACCTTCGGGGAGGACGCCGAGCGCGCCGCCCGGATGCTGGGGATCGCCCTGACGCACAAGAGCAGCCGGGACTTCTCGACGCCGATGGCCGGCGTGCCGCTGCGCGCACTGGACCAGAACGTCGAGCGGCTGCTGGCGGCCGGGGTGTGCGTGGCCGTCGCCGATCAGGTCGAGGAAGCGGGGTCGGGCCTCGTCGAGCGCAAGGTCACGCACCTGTTGACCCCCGGCACCGTGACCGAGGAGCGGCACCTGAGCGCCGACGAGAACTATCTCGCGGCGGTGGCGACCGGCGACGGCTACGCGCTGGCGCTGCTTGACGTGTCGACCGGCGAGTTCCGCTGCGCCGCCTTCCACACCCGCTCGGCGCTGTACGACGAACTGGCCCGCTGCCGCGCCCGCGAGGTGCTGCTGGCGCCCGAGATGTCGGGCAACGCCGCGCTGCTGGCCGACTTCCAGACCCGCTTTCCGGTGATGCTCTCGCCGGCCAACTTCGACGAGGCGGTGGGCCGCGCCGAGCTCAGGGCCGTGCTCAGCGAGGTGCCGGGGTCGCTGAACTCAGCTGCGCTCGTGCGGGCCTGCGGGGCGGTGCTGGGCTACGCCCGGTTGACGCAGCAGGGAAGGCTGGAAATGGTACGCCGGGTGGTGCGTTTCGAGCCCGGCGCGCACATGCGCCTGAGCGACGCGGCGGTACGCGCCCTGGAACTGTTCGTGCCCCAGTCGCCGCAGGGCGTGACATTGATGGACGTGCTGTGCCAGACCCGCACGGCGGGCGGCAAGCGGCGGCTGCGGGCGTGGCTGCGCGCGCCGCTGCTCGACGACCTGAGCATCCGCGCGCGGCTGGGCGGCGTCGAGGCCCTGACCCGCGCGCCCGACCTG
Organism: Deinococcus sp. Leaf326; assembly: GCF_001424185.1. Lineage (NCBI taxonomy): Bacteria > Thermotogati > Deinococcota > Deinococci > Deinococcales > Deinococcaceae > Deinococcus > Deinococcus sp. Leaf326. Next base: position 38,814 of record NZ_LMOM01000022.1, read on the forward strand.
CGCGGCGGCGTGCGGTCGCTGCTGTACCGCGCCCACGATCTCGAACGCCTCGCCGCGCGGGTTGCCACCCGCCGCGCCACCCCGCGCGAGGTCGCCGCACTGGCCCGCACCCTGGACCTGCTGCCCGAGGTGGTGGCCCTGCTCGCGGCCCAGGACGGCCTGCTGGGCACCGTGCGCGCCCGCCTGGGCGGCCTGCCCGAGGTCGTGACCCGGATCCGCGCCGCGCTGGTGGACGACCCGCCCATCCGTGTGGGCGACGGCGGCCTGATCCGTGACGGCTTTCATGAGGAACTCGACGGCCTGCGCCGCGAGGCTCTGGGCCACCGCGAGTGGCTGGCGCACCTGGAACTCAGCGAGCGCGAGCGCACCGGCATCGGCAGCTTGAAGGTCGGGTACAACAACGTCTTCGGCTACTACCTGGAGGTCACGGGCGCGCATCTGGGCAAGGTGCCCGCCGATTACCGCCAGATCGCCACCCTCAAGGACCGCGCCCGCTTTACCCGCCCCGACCTGCGCGAGCGCGAGCGCGAGATCGCCCGGCTGGAGGCGGCGGCGGGCCGGCTGGAGCTGGAGGTGTTTACCGAACTGCGCGACAGCCTCGCGGCCCACGCCGAGGCGCTGGGCGAGGCAGCCGGCGCCCTGAGCGACCTCGACGTGCTCGCCGGGCTGGCCGAACTGGCGACCGAACATGGCTGGGTGCGGCCGGTCACGCGGGCGGCGGGCGAGGACGCGCGGCTGACCCAGGCGCGGCACCCAGTGGTCGAGGGGGCGACCGGCGGGCGGTTCGTGCCCAACGACGCCGACCTCGGGCGCGGGCGGCACGTGCTGCTGCTCACCGGACCGAACATGGCGGGCAAGAGCACCTACCTGCGCACCGTCGCCATCTGCGCGCTGCTGCACCAGATCGGGTCGTTCGTGCCGGCCGTCAGTGCCGAGCTGCCCATCTACGACGCCGTGCATACCCGCATCGGCGCGTCGGACGACCTCGCGGGGGGGCGCAGCACCTTCATGGTCGAGATGTCCGAACTCGCGGGCATCCTGCACGGCGCGACTGCGCGCAGCCTCGTGATCCTTGACGAGGTGGGGCGCGGCACCTCGACCCTCGACGGCCTCGCCATCGCGCAGGCGGCCCTGGAACACCTGCACGCGACCGGCGCCCACACACTGTTCGCCACGCACTACTTCGAGCTGACGCGGCTGGAGGGCGACTACCCCGGCCTCGTGAACCTGCATGTCGCCGCCGAGGAGGACGAGGCCGCCGGGGGCCTGACCTTCTACCATCAGGTCGTGCCGGGGGCCGCCCGCCAGAGCTACGGCGTGGAGGTCGCTCGCCTCGCGGGCCTGCCCGCCCCCGTGACCGGCCGCGCCGCCCGGCTGCTCGGTGCGCTGAATACCCAGGGCGACGACGCCCGGCTGCGGCGCGACCTCGCCGCCCTGGACCTGGGCCGACTGACCCCCCTGGAAGCCCTGGAACTGCTGCACCGCTGGCAGCGCGGCCTGCTGAGCGGTGAATAACGGCCGCCGGAAGGGGCAAGAGTAAGCGTGCCAGTCGGCTTTTTCTGGACCGACTTGCTGGACTTGACCCCGCATGCATAGCGCGCTATAGTTTTCCCATCACCGTCCGAGAGGACGGCTTTTTTTATTTCCTCTCCTCTACCGGTCTCTGCTCCAGTCGGCGGGCATGTTCAGCAGGTCGGGGCCGAGCTCGTCCAGGCTCGTCTTGCCGCACAGCGCCATCGCCAGATGCAGCTCGGCGCGCAGGAGTTCGAGCGTGTGGCGCACGCCCGCCTCGCCAGCCAGCGCCAGCCCCCAGAAGGCAGCGCGCCCCAGAAAGACTGCCCGCGCTCCCAGGGCCAGCGCCTTGAGCACGTCGGTGCCACGTGTGACGCCGCCGTCGAGGTAGATCTCTCGCTCGCCCGCCACGGCCTGCGCGATCTCGGGCAGGGCTTCGAGGGCCGAGACGGCCGTGTCGAGCTGTCGCCCCCCATGGTTGCTGACCCAGACGTGCGCGCCGTGGGCCACGGCCAGCGCGGCGTCCTCGGCTGTCAGGATGCCCTTGAGGACGATGGGCAGCCGGGTCACGCCCGCGAGCCAGTCGAGGTCCCGCCAGCTCAACGAGGTGTCGAGCAGGCTGTCGAAGTGCGCCAGTTCCGAGAGGTGCTCGGTGCCGGGTCGCCGCGCGCCCACGTTGGGCAGCGTGACCCCCGGCGGCAGGTGGAGGGGTCGGCGCAGGATGGGTTCGCGGCGGCCCAGCCGGGGCGCGTCCACCGTGAGGACCAGGGCCCGCGCGCCCGCCGCCTCGGCCCGCAGGACGAGTTCGCGGCTCAGCTCGCGGTCGCGGTACAAGTAGAGCTGGAACCACAGCCGTCCCTGCGCCGCCCCCGCGACCTCCTCCAGCGGGCGGTGGCTCATGGTGCTCAGGCCCATCAGGGACCCGGCCCCGGCCACCGCGCGGGCGGTCGCGGCCTCGCCGTCCGGGTGGGCCAGCCCGTGCATGGCGCTCGGAGAGATACCCACCGGCAGCGAGACGGGCAGCCCCAGCACCGTGGTCGAGAGGTCGGTGTGCGACACGTCCACGAGCACGCGGGGCCGCAGGCGCACGCGCGCGTAGTCGGCGCGGTTGGCGCGCAGGGTGTGCTCGTCGTTCGCGCCGCTGACGTAGTAGTCCAGTGCGGCGGGCTGCTGCGCGAGCGCCGCGCGCCCGGCAGCCTCCATTTCCGCGAGATTGAGCAGGGCCGAGAGTTCGGGTCCGGTCATGTCAGGTACCTCCGCAGGGCCCGGCCCAGCCGCGCCGCGCCCTCGCGCAGCTCGGCGGGCTCGTAGTAGGCGAAGCACAGCCGCGCGTGGGCGCCCTGGGTCCCGGCCGGCGAGAAGCGGTTGCCCGGCTGGAAGCGCACGCCCTCCTCGACCGCCACCGCCAGCAGTTCGGCGCTCTGGACGCCCGGCGGCAGCGTGAGCCACACGAAATACCCGCCCTGGGGCCGCGTGAACTCCACTCCCAGCGGGCGCAACTCGTCGAGCGCGCTGCACAGCACCCCGGCGCGCTCCCCGAAGGTGCGCCGCAGCCCCGCGAGGTAGCTCTCCAGCGTGCCGAGTTCCAGCAGGCTGCGGATCACTCCGCCGCCCAGCGGGCTGAAGCCCCCGCCGCTGGCGACCACGCCGTTGCGGGCCAGGGTGTCCAGGCGCTCCGGGTGCCCGTGAATCCAGCCCAGGCGGGTGCCGGGGGCCAGGATCTTGGAGAAGGACCCCAGGCTCAGGACGTGCCCGGTGCCGACGTGGGCCGAGAAGGCAGGCGGCGGCGGCGCGCCGTAGGTCAGCAGGTGGTAGACCTCGTCGGCCACCACGAGAAAGTCGTGGGCCTGCGCCAAGCGCACGAGCTCTTCCCGCCGCGCCGCGCTGAGGGTCGTACCGGTGGGGTTCTGGTGGGTGGGGATGGTATACACCAGCCGGGGCCGGTATTGGGCAACCAGTTCGGCCAGCACGTCCAGGCGCAGGCCGTGAGCGTCCAGCGGTGCGGGCACGATGTTCAGGTCGTGGTCCCGGAAGATGTCCAGCGCCAGGAAGTAGGTGGGGTCCTCGACGATCACCGTGTCGCCGGGCCGGGTGAACATCTCGCAGATCAGGCCCAGCGCCTGCGAGACGCCGCCGGAGATGAACAGGTCGGCCTCGTGGACCGGCAGGCCGTAGCCGCGTGCCAGGAAGGCGGCGAGTTCGCGGCGCAGGTGGCCGTCGCCCCACTCGGCGCCGTATTGCAGGAAGCTGGGGTCGGCCTGAGCAAAGCGGTGCGCGGCGGCCTCCCGCATCTCGTTCAGGGGCAGCATCTCCAGGCTGGGGTGTCCCACGCCGAGTTCGATGACGCCTGCGGTCAGGGTGGTCTGGGCAGTTTTCAGCATGTCAGTGGTGGGCCACGCGCTGGAGAAAGGTGCGGGTGCGTTCCAGGCGCGGGCGGGAGAAGAAGTCGGCGGGCGGGGCGTCCTCAAGGACCTCGCCCCGGTCCATGAACAGCACGCGGTCGGCGACCTCGCGCGCGAAGCCCATCTCGTGCGTCACGACGATCATGGTCATGCCGCTGCCGGCGAGGCCGCGCATCACGTCGAGGACCTCCCCGACCATCTCCGGGTCCAGCGCCGAGGTCGGTTCGTCGAAGAGCATGATGCGCGGCTCCATCGCCAGAGCTCGGGCAATCGCCACGCGCTGCTGCTGCCCCCCCGAGAGCTGGGCGGGCGATTTGGCGGTCTGCTCGGCGATGCCTACCCGTTCGAGCAGGGCCATCGCCCGCGCGCGCGCCTCGGCCTCGCTCAGGCCACGCAGTTTCATGGGCGCGAGCATCACGTTGCGCAGCACGTTCATGTGCGGAAACAGGTTGAAGCTCTGGAAGACCATCCCGACCTCGCGCCGCACCGCTTCGAGGCGGCGCAGGCCCGAGAGCGCGTGACCGTCCACCACGACCTCGCCGCCCTGAAAGGGTTCGAGGCGGTTGATGCAGCGGATCAGGGTGCTCTTGCCGCTGCCCGAGGGGCCGATCACGACGACCTTCTGGCCCGCCGGAATAGTGAGGTTGATATCGCGCAGAACCTGATGCGGGCCGAACCACTTGTTCAGGCCGCTGATCTGGATGATGTCGGTCATGGGGCAGGCCTCACAGAAAGGGACTCGTGACCCACAGCACGTCGGCCGCCTCGTCGCCGGGGTTGCGCCAGTTGTGGGGAATGCGCGACGAGAGCGTGATCGAGTCGCCCTCCTCCAGAAAGTAGTGGGCGTCTTCCACGATCATCTCCAGGCGCCCGCGCAGCACGGTCACGAAGGACACGTCGGCGTCGAGGGTATACAGTTCCTCGCCGCCGTGCCCGCCGGGGTCGATGCGCGAACGCAGCACCATCAGCTCGCCCGCGAGGCCCTGCGAGAGCAGGCGCTCGTTCAGGCCCACGCCGCCGAAATTGACGAGCGGGGCCTGCTCGGCGCGCACCAGCCGGGTCTGCGGCGGGTCGAACAGCTCGCCGGGGCGCACCCCCAGCGCCTCGCACACCCGCACCAGGGTGGCGACCGAGGGGGTGGCCAGGTCGCGTTCCAGCCGGCTGAGGTACGACTTGTCCAGGCCGCTTTTCTGCACGACCTGTTCCAGCGTCAGGCGTTTTTGCTGCCGGATGGCCCGCACCCGCGCGCCGATGTGGGCCTCGGTCTTCTCGCGGACGTCCTTAATCTTCACGGCCGGACCTGCCAGCGTTTTTCCAGGCGGTTGGCGACGAAGCTCAGGAGCAGCGTCATGGCGAGGTACAGCAGCGACACGGCGAGGTACATCTCGAAGGGCCGGAAGGTGCGGCTGGCGACGAGCTGCCCGCTGCGGGTCAGTTCCACGATGGAGATGGCCGAGAGCAGCGAGGAGTTCTTCAGGAGGCTGATGGCCTCGTTGACCAGCGGGGGCAGCGTGCGCGTGAAGGCCTGGGGCAGCACGATATACCGCAGCGTCTCGGTCGGCGAGAAGCCCAGCGACAGCGACGCCTCGGACTGGCCGCGCGCCACCCCCTGAATCCCGGCGCGCACGATCTCCGCGACGTAGGCGCTGGAATTGATCGAGAAGGCGATCACGCCCGCCGCGAACTCGTTGATGGGCCGCTCGAGCAGTTGCGGCAGCCCGAAAAAGATCAGGAAGATCTGAACGAGCAGCGGCGTGCCCCGGATCAGCTCGATGTACGCGACCGCCAGTGCCGAGAGCCAGCGCAGCGGCGAGAGCCGGGCCAGCGCGACCAGCGTGCCCAGCACCACCCCGGCCACGAGCGAGAGCGCCGTGATCTTGACCGTCATGCCTGCCCCCTGAAGCAAAAAGGGCAGGTTGTCGCGGATCAGACTGAAGTCCACCGGTCTACTTGAACCACTTGTCGACCAGGCGGTCGAGTTCGCCGGACTTGCGCACCTGGATCAGGGCGGCGTTCATGCGGTTGGACAGGTCGGCGCAGTCCTTACGCACCGCGAAGGCCGTGTTCAGTGAGCCCAGGGTCGCCACGATCTTGAGGTCGGGGTACACCTTCACGAAGCTGTTGGCGACCACCTTGTGCAGCACCAGGGCGTTGGCCTGCCGGGTCTGTACCGCCAGCGCGGCGTCAGTGTAGAGGTTGAAGGCCTTGACGTTGGCGCCCTTCACGCCGCTCACCAGCTTTTCCTGTGCGGTGCCGAGCTGTACGGCGACCGTCTTGCCCGCGAGGTCCCCGAGCTTCTTGATGTCGTTGGTTTCTTTGCGCACCACGATGGCGTTCGGCCCCGAGATGTAGGGCAGCGTGAAGGCCACGCTCTTCTTGCGCTCCTCGGTGATCGTCAGGCCCGAAGCGACCACGTCGGCCTTCTTGGCGAGCAGGCTGGGAATCAGGCCGTCGAAGCTCTGTGAGACGAGGTTGACCTTGACGCCCATCTGGCGGGCCACCGCCCCGATCAGGTCGATGTCGAAGCCGACCACCTTGTTGCTGCTGTCCAGCGTCTCGAAGGGGGGGTAGTCGGGGCTGGTCACGACCGTCAGGCCGTTCGCCTTGGCATTGGCGACGCAGCTCTGGGCCTGCGCGGAGGTTAGCAGCGCCGGGGCGAGGAGGGCGAGAGCGGTCAGGGCAAGGGTCTTGTTCATGGAAAAACCTCCGGGAGCGCCGCGCGAGCGGGCCAGCGCCGTGCAAACTTATGCGGCAGCGTAAGACGAGGTTGCATAGAAATCAACCCAGTGGACTCCGGGTGGCCTATACTGCCCTACCGTGACTGCCCCCCTGAACCCTGGCCTGACCCCCGCCGCCCTGGGCGCCCTGCAAGCCCGTTTCGGAGAGGCGCTCTCAACCGCGCCCGCCGTCCTGGAGGCGCACGGCCGCGACGAGAGCCGCCTGGACTTCGCCCTGCCGGGGGCGGTGCTGTTCGCCGCCTCGGAGGCCGACGTGGTGGACGCCCTGGGGCTGGCGCGGGGGTACGGTTTTCCGGTCGTGGCGTTCGCGGCGGGCAGCAGCCTGGAGGGCCAGGTCGTCCCGGTCGCGGGCGGCCTCTCGCTGGACGTCACGGGCCTGAACCGCGTGCTGGAGGTGCATCCCGGCGGCTTTCAGGCGACGGTGCAGCCGGGCGTGACCTACCCGGAACTCAACCGGCAGGTGCGCGCCCAGGGCCTGTTCTTTCCGGTGGACCCCGGCGCGGAGGCCACGCTGGGCGGCATGGCAAGCACCAACGCCTCCGGCACGGCGGCCGTGAAGTACGGCACCATGCGCGACAACGTGTTGGAGATGCGCGTGGCCCTCATGGACGGCCGGGTCATCCGGGTGGGCAGCAAGGCGCGCAAGAGCAGCGCCGGCTACGACCTGCGCCACCTGTTCATCGGGGCCGAAGGCACGCTGGGCATCATCACCGAGCTCACGGTCAAGCTGCACCCCCTGCCGGCACATCTGGTCGTGCTGCGCTGCAATTTTGAACGCATCGAGGACGCGGCGGCCTGCGCGGTGGGCATCATGGGGGCGGCGCTGCAACCTGAGCGGCTCGAACTCATCGACGAGCACGAGATCCATGCGGTCAACGTGCATAAAGGTGCAAGCTACCCCGAGGCCCCGACCCTGTGGATCGAACTCGCTTCGCCCAGCGAGGTCGCCCTGGCCGAGGCGCTGGAGCTGTGCGCCGAGCTGTGCCGGGACGCCGGGGGGCGGGGACTGGCGACGGCCCGCAGCGCCGCCGAGCGCGCCGAGATCTGGGAGGCCCGCCACCACGCCTACTACGCGATGTGCGCGCTGTACCCCGACCACGCCCGCCTGAACACCGACCTGTGCGTGCCGCTGCACCGCCTGCCCGAGATCATCGCCTTCACGCGCGCCGAGGCCGACGCGGCGGAGCTGCACGCCAGCATCCTGGGCCACGTCGGGGACGGCAACTTCCATGTGCTGTTCCACGCCCGGCCGGACAACGAGGCCACCTGGGCCCGTATCCGGGACGTGTACGACCGCATGACCGCCCGCACGCTGGAGCTGGGCGGCACCTGCAGCGGCGAGCACGGTGTGGGCCTGCACAAGCGCGCCTACGTGGCGCAGGAACACGCCGGCGCGCTGGACCTCATGCATGACCTCAAGCGCCTGCTCGACCCGCAGGGTCTCCTCAATCCCGGAAAGATTCTGTAAGGAAGCTAGCTCCCCAGCCGTTCACGCAGCCCCGTGATCTGCGCCGTGTGGTGGCAGCCGTGCCACGCGTACATGGCGAGCAGGGTGTCCAGCGTCCACCGGCCGCTCGCGGGGTGGGTCCAGGGCCGCGCCCAGTCGGTGACGCCCGCAAAGACCGGGACCAGGCGAGTATGCAGCGCGTCCAGCAGGTCCAGGCTGACCGCGGGCGCCAGGGCCGAGTCGGGCAGCTCGGCCCACAGGCTTTCCTCGTAGGGCTTGATGACGGGGTCGTCCTCGGTCAGCGCCAGCTTGAGCCGGATGTGGGCATTCATGTGGCTGTCGGCGACGTGGTGCACGACCTGCCGGACCGTCCAGCCGCCCTCGCGGTAGGGGGTATCCAGCCCGGCATCGTCCAGGCCCGCCACGGCGGCGCGCAGCTCGGCGGGCAGGGCGCGCAGGGCGTTCAGGGCGGCGGCGCGTTCGTCTGGGGACAGGGCCAGTGACGTGGGCATCGGCCCCAGGGGGAAGCGCTCTGGGGGGAAGTGCTCCAGGGGGTGGCGGGGGTCGGGGGCGCTCACTCGGCCACCTCCTGCACGTCTTTGCGGGTCCAGCGGTCGGCGTCACGGGTCTCGACCTTGGCCATCATGCGCGCGAAGCCGCGTTCCAGGCTCACCCCGCGCTCGTTCGCCATGCACAGCATCACGAACAGCAGGTCGGCGAGTTCGAGTTCAAGATCGCCCACGTCCTCGCCGGGCTTGGGCGTCTTGCCGTTCTGGTGGGCGATCACCCGCGCGATCTCGCCAGTCTCCTCGGTCAGCCGGGCCAGCATGAGGAGCGGCGGAAAGTATCCCTCCTTGAACTGCGAGATGTAGGTGTCCACCCGCTGCCGGGCCGCCTCGAAGGTGAGGGGAGTGGGATCGGGGGAAGGCGTCATGCGCACAGGGTAGCGCCCGGAAAAAGGCAGACCCCCGCCGGAAGGGTCGGGGGTCTGCCGCGGGGGCCGGCTGCGGGCGGGGCTCAGCGGATGTAGAGGTAGGTCTCCTGCACGTCGCGGTCGGCGACCGCATAGGGGCGCAGGTAGGAGTCAGTTGCGCCGTTCCAGCGCTGGCCGTCGTACACGCCGCTGAACACGAGGTCGGTGGTGGGGCGCACGCGGGTGAAGATGGCGCGCACGCGCTGGAGGCCGCGCGGCGCGGCCACGTTGTAGGTCGCGCCGTCCTGCACGCGCGGGAAGGTGGTGGTACCTGCTCCGACATACGCGTTCTGGACGAGCGGCGAGGCGTAGCCGCCGGGGTTCAGCGCCACCAGGGTCAGGTAACCGGGGGTGCGCACGGTCACGCTGAACTGCACCGGCTCGCCGACCGCGTAGGTCGCGCCCTCGCCCCGGTCGGGAGACAGGCGGGTGATGAGATTGCTGCCGCTGCCGCTCAGACCGCTGTTCGAACGGACGTTCACCGTACACGCGCTCAGGCCCAGGGAGCCGAGCAGCAGGACCGACACAAAGGCGCTACGCATACCCGGAGTGTACCGGCGGGGCCTGACGGAACTCTGAGGGTCGCCCGCCTCACAATTCACGAAGGGCAGGGTCCAGGGGCGGGCGAGACAACCCGCCGCCGCGCACGGTTGTGCCCGCATGGGCGGGGGTAGCATGACGCATGACCACCCGTCTCGCCCGGCCACTGTTGCTCGGGGCGCTGCTGCTTTCAGTTTCGGCGCTGGCCCAGGTCGGTGCTCCGTCGGGGAACGCCGCGTCGGGGGCGGCTGGCCCGGCGGCGGCCTCGCCCGTGACCTCGGCACCCGGCGCGGTTCCCCCCGGGCCCTACACCACCAACCAGTTTTTTCAGAATCTCCGGGACGCCCAGGTCACCCAGGTGACGCTCGACAGCGCCGGCAACGCGCAGGTCGTCGTGCGCGGAGCCCTGCGGCCCCGCACGCTGGTGTTGCCCACCGACGCGGCGACCATCGAGCGCATCCGCGTGGCGGGGGTGCCCCTGCGGGTCGTCGCGGGGGGCTCGGCCTTCGGGTGGGTGGGCCAGGTGTTGCCGCTGATCCTCACGGGCTTGCTGCTGCTGCTGCTGTGGCGCAGCCTGCGCGGTCCCCAGGGCGGCGCGGGCGGCCCCGCCACCTTCGGGAAGTCGAAGGCGGCGATCATCAACGAGGGACAGATCAAGCTGTCGTTCGCCGATGTGGCCGGCTGCGACGAGGCCAAGCAGGACCTGCAGGA
>NZ_LMOM01000023.1 GCF_001424185.1 Deinococcus sp. Leaf326
CGAGCGCCGTCATTCGGCGCTCGGCTACGCTACGCCCTGGTCTACACTCACGTCATCGGCGAACGCTCGCAACGCCGCTTGAAGTCAAACCTGGAGCATTACCGCCCAATGTCCCCCTTCCTCATGCCACAGGAGAAGCATTATGACTCACAGTGCCCAGTCCCATTCCGCCGCCGCTACGCCTGCCATGACGTCCCGCACCGAGGACGGCCGGACCCTCGTGCTCGAACGCTTCTTCCGGGCACCACCCGAACGGGTCTTCGCTGCGTTCTCGCAGGCCGAGCACCTGTAGCGCTGGTGGGGCCCGCGCGGCTGGGAGGTGCCGGTCTGTACGGTGGATTTCCGCCCGGGCGGTCGCTGGCACTACTGTATGAAGTGCACGGACCCCGCCCAGGGCCAGTTCTACGGTATGGAGTCCTGGGGCCTAGGCCTCTACCATGAGATCCAAGACGGGGCGTACATTATTTACACCGACTATTTCTCGGATGCACAGGGCGGGATCAATGAGGCCATGCCGGCCACGCTCGTTGAGTTGACCTTTACGATGCAAGAAGGTGGGACATGGGTCGTGAACCGCTCGACTTACGCCAGCGAGGAGGGTCTAAAGACCGTGCTGGACATGGGGATGCTCCAGGGGATCACCGAGACCTGGGATCGGCTGGACGAGAATCTAAAATCCGTCTGAAAAACGTGCTGGCGCATGTTTTCCCTGCATCAACAAAGGTGAACGATGGGGCAGAGGTGATGCGCTCGTGTCCCGGTCGGCTTATCCCAACGATCTAACGGACGCCGAGTGGCACGTGAAGTCATGATCCGCTTGATGGTGCGTCGGCTGGCAAAACCCTCACTCTGACCTTTTTCAGACGCACTTTAATAGTACTTTGTCACTTTGCTGAATGCACACTCACGCCACTGTTTCAGGCATTTCCTCGAAAGAGGGACGACAGCGTGTCAGGCGCGCACAAGTATTCCCGCATGTCCAGAATCTTCCTGGTATTGGCTGCGCTCTTGACCTCCTGTGGCTCACGAGACATGGTGGCTCGGCGATGGCTCGCCCCTGTCGGTGTTCTGCATGGGTTGGAACTGGTCGCCCTAGACCGCTGGCAGGGCGGTGGCGTCAATGGACGCTTGCATGAACAGTTCCTTGAACTCAGGTGCAAAGATCACCCCACTTGGCCATGGCCTCGAGTACGTCAAGCCTATTGGTCGGGTCCAGAATGGCGTGGTGAGGTCACATTGGCCTTGCTAGGGTTTTGTGGAGGGGGAGTTCAGTCTGATTCAGACTGGAGGCAGTTATGCCCACCCCCAAGCAGCAGTACACCGCGGAGTTCAAGCAGGAGGCTGTGCGACTGGTTGAATCGACGGGCAAGAGTTGCGCCCAGATCGCCCGCGATCTCGGCGTCCCCGCCCACTCCGTCGTTCGCTGGAAACAGCAGCAGGAAGTGCAGCGTGCCAAGGGACGCCCCGTGTTCACGGGGCGTGGCATCGCAGGTCGCTCTGAACAGGAAGACCGGATCAAGCACCTTGAGCACGAGCTGGACATTGCCCGACAGGAGCGGGATATCCTGAAAAAAGCGGTGGCCTTCTTCGCCAAACAAAGCTGATTTTCGCCTTCATCCAGCAGCACCGAGAAGCATTCCCGGTGCTGCTGATGTGCCAAGTGCTGGAGGTCAGTGTGAGCGGATATTACGCCTGGCGGGGAAGGCCGGAGAGTGCCAGGGCACGGTCTTGCCGTGCCCTGACCGAGAAAATCAGAGTCAGCCATCAGCACAGCCGGGGGACCTACGGTACCCCGAGAATTCAGGCCGACCTGGCCGACAGGGGCGAACGGGTGAGCCGGCAACGGATCGGGCGGTTGATGAAGGCAGCGAATCTGGTGACTCGCTGCAAGCGGAAGTTCCGCGTGACCACCAAAGCCTCACCCCACCAGCTTGTCGCGGAAAATCTCCTGAACCGGGAGTTCAAGCCGATCAGCCTAACCAGAAGTGGGTGACCGACATCACGTACCTGCCGACGACCGAGGGCTGGCTGTACTTGGCGACCGTCATGGATCTCTTTTCGAGGAAGATCGTCGGCTGGGCGCTCCATGAGCGCCTTCACACGCCCCTCGCTCTGGACGTGCTGAACATGGCTTGGCAGAGAAGACAGCCGGGTGCCGGGCTGCTCCACCATTCTGACCGAGGGAGCCAGTACACCAGCGAGGTCTACCGACAGGCCCTGGATCGCCTGAAGGCGGTCCAGAGCCTGAGCAACAAGGGGGAGTGTTGGGATAATGCTGTTCAGGAAAGCTTTTTCTCAACCCTGAAAGTGGAACTTGACCTTCGCCAAGCACGCAGCACGCGTGCTCAGACCCGCAGGGAGGTGTTTGAGTGGATTGAGGTCTTTTACAACCGGCAACGTCGTCACTCGTCGTTAGGCCACCGCTCTCCGGCGGCCTTCGAGGAGCAAGCCCCCTATCCTGAACTGTCCCTCCACTAAACCCTTGCAATTTCAGTTGCACTCGAGCGGGCGTTGGAGGTGCCCGTGGATTGGATTCCAGGGGCGCAGTACCCGCATGGGGCACATGCCGGGAAGCACGTGACGGGGAAGACGGCTGCCGTCATCCTGGCGATCCGGTGGATGGGGCACGCGCAGATGGGACTCCGCGATATCGCGCGAGCGCAGGGGGTGCCCTGCGTGATGCTGCCGAGCGGGTTGAACCCCTCGAATGTGGCGTGGCATCTCGTGGAGTAGGTGGGGCATCAGTTGTCGGGTGGGGAGCGCCTGGAAGCGTAGGCCGAGCGCACCTCGCAGCCGCCCCGGCCGCGGCGGGGGAGGACGTAGTAGCCGTAGCCGAAGAAGAGGGTGGTCTGCTCAGCGAGATCGGTCGGGAAGTTCGACAGATCAAGTGCCTCACCCTGGTCGTCGAGCAAGGTCAGACCCAGCTGCGCAGAGACCAGAACTGTTGTCGTTTCTGGGCAGCAATTCAGGATCGTCCCCGTCAGATCCTGCAGGGCCTGACGAGTCGCCTCGACTTGGGCGACCGGTACGATGATGGCGAAGAGGAGTGTCATCTACCTTTGAGCGTAGATGCGGTTCTGGTAGACCCACCCTAAGTGCTGTACTACACTCATGAGCTTTCTAAGGGATTGCTGAGTCTGGGATCGCCCGCACAGCTTCCGTCTTGGGCATGATGCAAGTGTCACGTTATTCCCAATTCAGGAGGTCCCCTTATGGCCGCACTATCCCGTCTTGCTCCCCCGCTCTTCTTATTGACGACTCTTCTCTCCTGTGGACAATTTCCTGATGTACAGGGGACGGATCCCTATGCCCTCTCACAACTCGGCGAGAAGGTGGATCAGGTCGCCGTGCCCTACGAATCAGGAACCATCCCCGCTGATCAAACACGTGTCCGGGTCTCGTTCGTGGGTGACGCGGCCGACTTGCCGATGATCGGTGTCCGGCAGGTGCTCCTGTGTGGGGCCACTTGCACCTCCACAGGGGTGACGACAGGGGTACTGACCAAGGAGGACGGCACTGGTCGGGGCGTCGTGTTCAGCGATGTGCTTCTGCCTCCAGGCCAGATTGACCGCATCATCGTTCAGCCTGATCCTGCACTAGGACAACCCGTAGCCTTCAAGACCATTTCCCTGTCTGAACCCCTCACCCTCCTTGGAGGTGAGCGGCAGGAGATCTTCCTTTCCGTCCAATCTGTAGCCACCCAGCTGAAGGTGACTTTTCTGGGAACGGCTGCACTTCCACCTAGTGTGGGGACCGTCATGGCCTACCGTCCAGACAGGAAGATGGCCTGGCCTGCGGGTGGTGCGGTGGCCATGTCCATGGCCGCTGGAGGGATGGAGAAAGCACAGCTCTTCGGCATGCAGCTGATTGATACCGGTGGACTGATGCCACGCCTGATGATGTGGCCTGCCATGAAAGGTCAGGCACCCGCAACGGTCGCACTGAAACTGGATCCTGCTCGCCTTCCACAAGGCATGACTGCAGCCGACTACCAGGTGCGGGTCAACAATGCCACCTCGCCGAAAGTCACTGTTCAGGGCGATACGCTGACCTTTGCAACTGACGATCTGGCGAGCGCACGAATCTATACCGACCGAAGTGTGATCGAGACGAGCACTGGGGAGCGGATCGCTCTCCCTGGGAAGACCCTCTCGAGTGCCGGCTTAAGTGCGCAGGATACGTCAGCCTGCAAAAACAGCTTAATCTCCAGGCGCGCGCAGTATGAGCAGTATTTCGCGAACGGAACTGATGCGATCCGCATCTTCGATTGCGAGAATGTCGCCCCATACGTCCATATCGTCCTCATTGACCGCTCAAATCGTGGCAGGACGGTGGGTCTCCCCATTACTCCAAGCAACGACTACCCAGGAAAGTATGTTCTGCGCCCGATCACCTCCCATGGGGAGGGTGCAGCAGTAGCCATCAACGGCTTCACTTGGGACGGGGACTATGGGACCTATATGGGGACAGGCTATGGGACGCCCATTGGCACCCTGATTACGAATGGCATTGTGCGGCGCAAGACTTCGACAACCGAAGCTATTCTGGGCTTCCAGATGCAGCCTACGGACCGTTCGCGTGGGACTTCAGCGGAATTCTTCGTAGGGGCAAGCAACAGTCTCAATCTAGGCACCCATAACTACAACGTCATTGGCTCGACCACGTCGATCATACGGAATAATGCCTGCAATCTCAATCTCGATACGACCTCGATCAACCGATGGAGTGCAGTTGGTATTGGATACAACCGGATGGCTTTGATCTCTACGACGAGTGACGGAAGCTCTTCGCCAAGGGATCTATGCAGCGTTTTCGAGGGTCTTGGGTATATGGATGGGGCTATTCGGTTGGATGGAGGTCCTTCGGCCTCTATGACCTGGTTGGGGCAGCACATCAATCCATTGACGGGATCAGATTATTATAAATTTGGCAATGCACGTAATATTCTGAATGCACTGGTCTGGAAATAGACGTGTAAGGCTAAGCGCGACGACCTGGGGATCACCAGCCGGCGAGGTCTTCCTTGAGGTCGTCGACTGCGAGTTGGGCGTAGCCCTTGCGGGTGGTATCGACCGACTCGTGTCCGAGGTGAGCGGCCACTCGGCCGAAGTCTTTGATCTGCTGGAGCAGCCGTGTCCCGGCGTACTTGCGTCCGGGGTGGAAGCCCCTGAAGTCCACCCCGGCCAGGGCAAAGGCCTTGCTGATGTGCTACCGGGCGGTCATGGCATGCCTATACCGGAAGAGATGGGTACTGGGCGTCGTCCGTTTCCCATCGGTATGGTCTGGCCCGCCTGGTCCGTAGAGGCCTCGGTAATGCCGGGCTGCGCGCGCGAGGCTGGTGCTCATGGCCACCACCCGACCCTTGCGGCCCTTGCCGCTGCGAACATGCAGGCGCTTGGCCGCCTCGTCGAGGTCATCCCACTCCAGCGCTAACGCCTCGCTGATGCGCAAGCCCGCGTGGGCCGTGAGGAAGAGCAGGAACTTGGCGTGCACGTCCGCGTGTTCGAGCACGTCGGCCAGTTCGTCCTCGGTGTAGGGTGGGCGCTTGACGATGCCCGGGGTACGGTCCTTGGGCACCTTCGTGTCGCGGAAGGGGTCGGCTTCGGTCGCCCCCGCCCACCGGAGGGCGCGGTAGAGGCACCCGGCTGCCGCGACCTTGAGCTGGACGCCAGCGGGTTTGCGTCCAGCAGCGAGGAGGGCGTTGATATAGCCCTGTGTGTCATGACGACCTGGCCGCAGGAGGCTGAGGGCTTGTGCAGTGGCGTACTCGATGAACTGCTGGGCACCCAGGGCGTAGGCCTCTACAGTACGCGGACTGGTCAGCACCCCACTGCCGCCCTGATGCGCGAGATAAGCGGTGGTGAGCGAAACCAGAGCCGCGACGTCCTTGTCCGCCGCAGCCTTCACGGCACGGCGGCGCAATTCCTCGTCGTGGAGATTCGTCCACTCACGGGTCTGCGCGAGCAAACCGCCCTGATATAGAGTAAGGGTCACCTGATCGGAATCCAAAACGCAGAGTAAAGCATGACTTATCTTACCTAATATGCTAACTGCGCTCTAGCTTCTGAAGAGGTCGACATCTGATGCGATCAACTAGCCCTCATAGACTGTTGCAAAGGACAGGTCCACGGCGACCTGTCCAGTCTTCCCACTTACTTCTGTCGTCTTAGTGCGTGTAAACGTTGGACCCCAAATCTCTGGCCAGATAGAACGCCAGATTGATTTTGGAAAATTTCGGCCCATCGTTCAGGTTGCATCCTCCGAAATCCTGATTCCTGAACGCAAAGCCGTGAAAATACTTCGGATGAGTCCCCCAGATGTCCAGGTACCACACCTCACCCGAAAACATGCGGTAGAGGTTCCCTGTCAGTGACGTCGAGATAGTTGAATCCCAATCGACCCAGGTTCTGGGACAGCCGTCAGTATTATCTTCGCCAAGGCTATTCGGATTCGTCGTGACGTATCCGAACGTCTGAATTTTTCCTGTGGGTTCGAAGATGTAGCGGGCCAGGAGCATGCCTATGACGTTGTCGGTGCCATAGACTGCCTCGTTGCTCGTTCGCCAAGCGAACAGGGCAGGATCGACAGGAACGATCACTGGGGTCTGCCCCCCATCATCCGGCATCGAGAAACCCGCCGCGGTGAAGCCCAGATGGTCTGTGAGAAGTGAGGCCTGCAACCGCTTGTATCCGTCGATGCCCGGCACCACCCATGCCTGATCATGCCAGTAGGTTTGTGCTGCCTGCACAGCGGCCGTACGTTGATCATCGTAGGTTGGGAATGACCGGTCATACATTGGGCTGCGCAGAGATCCCAGCAGGTCATTGAGAACTGCCTGGTCGTTTATACCGCTTTGGTAGCCTGGCTGCAGCCACCAGAGGGTGTTATCCGTCTGGTTGATCACGGTCTGATTCGGCAACGGTTTGGGCACACTCTGCTGAAGAATCTGGTTGATGCCAGCGTCCTCAGTCTCTGGGAGTTGCACCTCTGCATTCAGTTGGTCAGCCGTCTTAGTGCCCCCCCACAGCTGCGCGATCACCTGCTGCCGGTTGCGTGCCCAGGCGCTGAGCAGGTGCTGACGGTCAGTGGCGGATACCTCCTGGATACCGTTCAGGGCCGTGAGCTGAAGGCCGACGTAGCTCATCCACTGGGCATCCATGAAGTCCCATTGCGCCTGAACCTCACCCGCCGATGCTGGCCCGTACAACTTTGTCTTCTGGGCAATGTAATGACTCCAGAGCTGTACTAAGCCACTGGTATTATATCCATTGCTGATCAACTGATCTTTCCAACGGTTCATGCTACTAGTGGCGCTGTAGATGTCCGTGGTGTGCATTTCCTTCCGCGCCTGCTTCTGAAAGTTGGCAATCTTTACCTTGAGAGCAGGCATGTTGGGAGTCTTCGCGCGAGCTGTGGAGAGAATACTTTTCAGACTGTCATTGAGGTCTTCGACTTTCTCAATGTCCTGCTGTAAGCCGTTGGCGTAGTAAGCGTTGTAAGCCGTGTAGTTTACATCGTTGTCTACCTGCCCAATGGCGTTGGCGAGGTCCTGACTCATCTGGTTCAGGTCGCGCTCAATGCGAGAGAGACCCAGATTGAGATCATGCAGCTGCGAAGAGATCTGACGAAGTTGTTCCCCGTCCGAATCTGTGCCCGCTACCGCACTAATAATGCTTTTCAGAGCTGTACCAGCGGCAGCTTTTCCCACTCCGGAGAAGAAAGTTTTGGCGATGAAGGCCATGGGACTCGTGTCAAGGCTCTGAGATTGCAGGGTCGGACCAGCAGTGAACTGGTACTTGCGGCTTGTGCCTGCCTCGTTAATCAATTGCGACAAAAAGGCATTGATGCCGCCAGACGCTTGTGCCTTGCTCACGAAGACGGCAGGATCGAAGTATCGCGTGGGTAAGTCACGGCGGAGGTTGAGGCCTTTAGGGAGCGAGAGCAGCTGGCCGACGGCTGTATTTGCCTGCGCCTCACTGGCCTGGGGATGTCGGTCGAGATATCCCCCAATGAGCGTCGAGAGGAGGTTAACCCGTTGGAATTGGCCCGTGTTGCTTTTCACAACGCGCTGAAGCGTGACCTGTTCTCCCGCGACAAGGCCAGTGACCCGAATACGCAGGGCCTGGGGTTGTTGGTCCGTCAATAGGTCGAAGCCACCCGTGTCATACGTGACACCCGCGATCACCGGAACATTGGAGAGGGTAGTAACCTGGACAGTTGCATTAGCCATAGGATCGACCACACTGGCTTCACCGTCCAAGACGGTGTCCTCGGTGATGCTTCCGACGTCTGGGAAGCTGATCTGATTGTTTGAGCCACAGCCGGTCAGCAGTAGACCCGACAACAGAACTATAGCGGTCCAAGAGTGCAGAAGACTCCTATTTGTGGGTAAGAAGGTAACCGCTCTACGTGACTGAGGCATATGCTCACCATAAGGGGTAAGGTCTCACGTTCCGGTTACAGTGAAACATGCTTAACCTCGCTTTGGAGAGGGATGGGAGCGGCCCAAGGGGAGGAACTTGGCCTGCACATTGGTAGGAGATCTCGAAGTTGCGTTCTCCACGGGTGTGGGGATGGACCGTCCAACGGCTACAGCACCAACACCGCATTCAAGCGTTCCCCACGGGTGTGGAGATGGACCGTCCACCTGCTACGGCGCGCTGCTCAGCGTCAAGTCCTGGAGATCGGAAGAGGACGTGCTTTGCTCTCGCGTGTCATACATAATTTTTCAAGTCCTCAAAAACTGTTGGGTACTGAGGTGTCCGAGATACCTGGGATACGGGCCGTCTGGATTGTTCGAGCATCGGTATCTCTCCTCCCTATTGTACTTAATATCTGTTATGACAAATAGGGTAGCTAGAAATAACTCCCTCAGATCCACCCAGCCAATCTAGGGGTACCATTACCCCTCAAAACAATTTGGAGGCCCCTTCCTGCCCCTCCTGTGAGCAAGCAAAATTCAAGCCCTCCCAGACGCATCCCAGGAGATCACGACCTAGCCAGGGGTGGAAACCACGCTCTCGCTCCTCCATTCCGCACTCAGTTCTCGTGCTTCAAGCTTGATTGGATCGCCACAATAATTCTATTCCCGCCTGAATACCGGACCGTAACCGGAAGGTCGCTGTGTTCGCCTCGACCGTGACAATCTCTAAGTCCCGTGCTGTATCAACGTCAATACATAGCTTGACCGGACTGACGTTACGCTGCACGCCCAACGCCTGAACGACGTCATTTACAAAATCCCTAGTTCAAGCGCCCGAAGGACTGCGCGAGTTCGGTCTCGGGCTTGCAGCTTGAAGAGAATACTGGACACAAGATTTTTAACGGTCCCTTCCTTAAGTTGCACCAGATCGGCCAGCTCCCGATTGGAGTACCCCCCAGCCATCAGGCGCAGCAATTCTAATTCTCTGGGTGAGAGCTCTGGAGACGCCTCCGGTTCTGGATCTGCGTCCTGGGATTGCCGAAGATGAGCCACGACATGCTCGCTCAGCACAGGTCGTGAAAAGGTTTCTCCCCTCGCTACGGTCCGAATACTGTCCAGCAACGTCTCGAGTGAAGCGTCCTTGAGCAGGAAGCCGCGAGCACCAGCTTTCCGGCTGCGCAGTAGCGCTTCGTCGTCATTAAAGGTGGTGAGCATCAGCGTCGGCGGTAAGCTACCTTTGATATTCAAGGCCTCTAAAACCCCCAAACCGTCAAGCCGCGGCATGCGCACATCCAAGAGGAGAACGTCGGGGCGGATGGCGCAGACTACGGCGACTGCCTCTTGGCCGTCTCCAGCCTCCGCCACGACTTCTATATCTGGAGCAAGCTCGAGTAGTCGGCGCAGCCCTAGTCGCACAAGGGTCTGATCATCAACCAGACACACCCGAATCATAGCCTTCCAGCTAAGGGGAAATGGGCTTCCACTTGAAGTCCTCCTTGAGGTCCGGGCCTCAGCATCAGCGAGCCATTCAACTCATTCATGCGTTCCTGCATTCCTTTCAAACCATTGCCCGTGATGAGTGGCCAATGTACATGTCCATCGTCCGCAATTTGAATAATCAATGTGCAATCCGTGCACTGCATGGACAACCAGAGATTCCTGGCCTGGGCATGTTTGAGTGTGTTAGTTACTGCTTCTTGGGTCAAACGAAGGAGTGTGGCTGCTTGACAGGGCGGTGGCGTCAGACAGATGGGAGGAATATCGACATGGACTTGGAGCCCAGGAATACCACTGGTGACTTGATAAAGCAACTTCTTCCAATCTTCAGCGTCACCTCGCAGGTCATTCACGCTCTCCCGGACGTCTGCCAAGAGCAGGCGATTCAGGACCCTAGCCCGCTCAATAGACACCTGAACCTCTGAACCAGAGAGATGAGCTGCGAGTTCCAACTCCATGTTGAGAACGGTGAGGTGATGTCCAAGCGAGTCATGGAGCTCCCGCGAAATTCTGGTGCGCTCTGCTTCGCGGGTCGCCTGCTGCAGCATCGCGCGGGTAAATTGAAAATTCACATTCAATTCGGCCAAGGACTTGCGGGCTCGACGCTCGTTGCCGAGCATCTGAATCAGAAGTGCCGTTAGCATCTGGACAATGCCCATGAATACACCCGTGTAAAGGGCGCTCCCTAGAGACAGCTGGGTCTGGAGTACCAAAGCCAACCCGACGTTCTGAAGAGCAATCCAGCCTAGGGTGGAGCGCCAAGGCAACAGGCCGGGAAGCAGGGCGGCGATAAGGATCAGCAATACCCCCAGATCTGCCTTGGAGGAGAAGATGGCGTTGGTGCCTAGGGCACTCAAGGTCATCACACCGCAACTCCACAAGCGTTTTTGCCGTAGTGGTGCAATACCAGTAGCCATCCAGACGGCTGTTCCCCGAGTCGCCCACCAATAGGCAGTGCCGAAGAGGAGATAGAGGGATAACCACACAGTGTACTCAAGCGGTGTGAGCCGTTGGAGCGCTTGCTGTCCGTCTGCTCCATCCAAGCTGATGTAGAGGAGCTCGGTGAGCCAGCAAAGCAGCCCCCCCCAGCGCAGCAGGGTTCCTGTATGGATGCGCACGACAGGGCAATATAGCGGGCGCAATATCCCAGATCAGGTGCCAAAAGTCATGTTGGCCACTTGACTTTCGGCACCTGTAGTTTTCTAACGCTCCTCTTATATTTTCTGTCGGCAGACGTAAAACGCTTTTAGCACATTCAACTATCTCTAAGAGGGGATAGGCAAGGCCAATATGTCTTCCAAAGACCGCTAAAAACTTCGGCACGTCAGGAAAACTTATAGACTCTCTCAAGCGTAGTGGAG
The DNA here is from genome assembly GCF_001424185.1 of Deinococcus sp. Leaf326. NCBI lineage: Bacteria > Thermotogati > Deinococcota > Deinococci > Deinococcales > Deinococcaceae > Deinococcus > Deinococcus sp. Leaf326. The sequence goes on from NZ_LMOM01000023.1 coordinate 11,281, forward strand.
CAAATATGAAGCACTTGCCTCTTTATATCGTCGGCTTGACAGTTTTACTTTCCTCTTGTGGAAATCAAAGTGTTCCTAAGAGTGGTGTTGTATCAAGCACTCCTACCAATTTGCAGCGTCCTGGTGACTTGGCTCCGGCTAAAACGGGAATTAAGAGTAATAATGTCACCAATGTAAATGACACTTGGCGTGGAATGACCTGGCGCCTTCTTGATACCCGTGACGGTATCGTACATGTCGGTGCTGACCAGGCAACTGACCCTTACAGAGGCGACACGAGTGCCGCGAGCGATCTTCCGATTCTCTGTCTTGAACAGGATGGACGCCCCTCCCCGGAGGGGCTAGCGACCAACTTCTACGATGGTTGGGCCAGCGGTCAGGTCAAGCTGACCCCTCCGATCACGGGAAGTGCCCTGACCTCGCAACGGATCGCCGACCAAGTCTGTGCGGCAGAGTTCGGACCCCAGTGGCGCATGGCTGAATTCCACGATGGTCAGGCAAATGGGGAGCCGGGAGGTTGGCGCTTTTACGCCAACGGGAACATCAACACGGATTCCCGCTTTTGGGTCGCTATTAATGACCAGAATGCCAACCCCTGGAACTCGGATGGCGTACGGACGGACACGGTCATTCCTGATTCGACAAAAGTATTGAGTGAGCGGGATCGGGCCGGACTTCTTCAAGCCTCTGAGGATGGTCGGACGCTCCTCTTTCGTTCGGACACTCCTCTCCTGGCCAACTTAAGCGCTGGGATGGTCGTTGTGAGTCGGCCCACAGATGCAGCCCCTGGGGGACTGTTGGGGCGTGTGAGGGCGGTCCTCAACAATGGTGAAACAACAACAGTCCTGACAGAAGACGTTCCTCTGGAAGAAGTTATTCAAGACGGGGATCTGGACGCTGAAATTGCTCTTGATTCAGGTGCAATTGATTATTCCCGTTCAGGCAGTATGATCCAGGCGCAACAGAGTAGGCTTCAGGCGCAGCGAACCTTTAAGCTCTTCAGCTTCTCGAAAACGCCGTTCTGTCTTTATGATCATCAGAATCGCGATCTAGATTGTGATGACGGTGCATCTACGGGTCTCAAAGGACGTGTACCGAGTACAAACTATGCGACTTTTGATGGCAATCTAAACGCACAGGCCAATGCGTTTATTAACGTAAAAATTCGCTGGTTTAGCTTGAGGCACTTTGATGCAGGTGTCGAACTTACTGAGTCAGCCAAAGCCATTTTGGATGCCAAGGGATCATACACCTGGAATGTCAATAAAGATTTGAATCAGTGGAAAATTACCTTCTCCCCTATCGTTTTCTTTATTGGACCCGTTCCTGTAGTAATTACGCCTATTCTCGTTCCCACTGTAGGGACGGATGGGGAAATTACGGCAACACTCCATTACGAAGTGACACAAAATTTTAGCGGACGATACGGTACAGAGTATAACAAAGGTAACGGGTGGAGCGGTATCAAGTCTCACTCATCAAACTTTACACAATCTCCTGCGACGGCGAATGGAACCGGTCGAGCGAGCGCCTATGTCGGAGTTAAGGGAATCATGGCATTCTATAGCTCTTCGGTGAACGGTCCGCAGGTATTTGCGCACGCCAAACCCTTCGCTGAGGTTGAAGCTAAAGCGTCTGCCGTGATTGGCCAAGGTGCTCAAATCGAAGCCTGCGGTTACTACGGTGTACGTGCTGATGTTGGGGTCGCTTTCCCACTGATCACGTCCAGCACCTGGCAGGCGCGAGTACTAGATTTGCGCGACCAGATTGGGTGCTGGGGTGCTGGGCAACCCGGACCGGGGAACGGAGGGAACGCCTACAACACGATGACGCTCAACTTCACCAGTGTTCAGGGGGACGTCGAGGTCAACAAATATAATCCCGTGACTGGCACTGCTACGAGAATTGGATATTTGGGAGGTGATGGGAGCGTCGATATCCTCAATGCACTCAATGCTACAGGAGATACCATTATCCAAGTTTCGAGCATCGCTAAGCGTTCCTCCGGAATATTCGGTAACTATAGGCGTAACATTGATATGGCTGTGAGTGCCAATGGCCGTACGGTTTATGATCCCTCACCCACCGGATGCACTGGATGTCATTCCGCACAGGTTTACCAATTTACTGTGAATAAGGCCAATGGAACATTAACTTGGTAGAGTCGAAAAAATCATCAGGGGATAACTAGCTAAGGCGCCAATTGCAAATAAGCAATTTGGCGCCTTTAAGATTAATCTATAGTCGTCTATCTCATTACCCGACGCTTCGGGAATTGACATGCTGGCGGTCAATAAAGATCGCCTGAGCAGATACTGATCCCTGCGGAACTATGTAACATCTATGTATGGGCCCTCCCTAGCGGACCAGTGTCTCATACACAGTCGCCTGGAAGAATGACACCTCACTGCTCAACTGACGCCAAACGACCCCAATTGCACGACCCAGTGCACCAGTTTAGCGTCACTGAAGTCACCATCCGCGTCTGGCGGGCACGCCTCAGACGGAACAGCGAGGAAACGCGAAGCGCTTCCCATGCCCATGGCCGACCCGAAAAACTCACGGCCGCGCAGCAGACCGATCTCATCCTGCTCCTCGATGGTGATTCCCGCGCTGTCTGCTAATTCAGACCTTAAGTAATCGTAGGTGAGGCAATCGCGCGTTCGCTTCATTCAAGTCGAACTGCTCAGGATCCCATGCCCCGCCCACCCAGGCCAGTCGCTCATTGTACTCCGGGTGGCTAGGGTCATTGAGAATGTCGAGCAACTCGGCATACCCCCACACACCACCACAATCCTCTGGTGGGCCAGCGTGTTCTCCCGCGAGGACCCTCGGCTGCCGATCCAATGGATTAGCAAGCACCTTCTCCAGCACGACCTGGTGCGTCCACGAATCCCCGAAATCGTAGAGATATTCCACCTTGACCCGCACGCAGTCAAATACCTTGAACAAACGTTGTTGGCCTACGATCTCCCGCCGCTCCTGCTTGAAGCTATATAGGTGGTAGTTTTCCCAGCCCATTGCGCCTTGAATCACACCATGCAGTCCGGTGAACGTTGCGTTCGCGGGAATTGTTACGCGACGCCAGATGGCCGGACGCAGCCCTTCGAGCGTAAGCTTGAGTTGAAGCATGGCGTCCGGTGTTACCGGAATGCTCGTCGCCTTCGTGGACGTTTCTGTGGGCACCGTCGCCTCCTAGCTCTCAGCCTACTTGATGCTGCTGAGCTACGGGCCTCCAAGTCGAACCCCTTGGCGAGCTTCCTGAACTCACTGCCCGCACTGCCTATGCGGCCCGCCCCAAAGGGAATGTAGTCATGCGGCTGCGAGACGAGTTCGGGCGGCTTTATGACGACGAGGACTTCCACCCATTCTTTTTGACGCGCGGTTGCCCGGCTTTTCTCCCGTGGCGACTTGCGTTCGTCTCTGTGCTGCAATTCATGGAGCAGCTCAGTTGGCCAGAATCTTGTAGCGAAGTCCGGGTTGCCAGTAGATGGAGGTGAGGACGCCGTCGGCGGCGGGGACGGTGAGCATGGGGTAGGTGTCGCGTTCTGTGGGCGTGTCGTAGCGGGTGAAGCTCGCGCTCTTGCCCCAGGCACGAATGCCGATGGGTGGAGAGTTCATGCTCTTCTACTGCTGCATCACTACCGGACGCTGTCAAGCAGAAGTGGTCTAGAAGCCGTCAGAGTAGAGCGTCTCCTCGGCGAGATCTTGCGCTGAACAGCCCACCCGGAGGGGGTCGGGCCATCACAGAGCGCATCCAGAATCTGCTGCTCGGCCGCGTCGAATTCCACATGATCCTCTGGTGTTGCGCCCTCATCGTCCAGCTGGCGATTCACCCGAATGATGATGGCTTCATAGCGCCTGAGCATACGGAGCGCTTCCTCACGGCTGGCGGGGGCGGACCTGTTCGACATGTTGATCTCCTTGACGATAAGGACGGGAGCGCAGGCGGTGCCCACGCTCCCGTCACTCTGGGATTTAATTCTCGCGCTGTAAGCCGGACCGAGTGGCCACAATCGTCCGCTGTCCACCCAGATGCCGCACCGTATACCGAAAGCCCTCGGTATCGGCCTCGACCGTTTGAATTTCTAGTTGAGGGGCCTGACAGACCTGCCCAAGGGGCGTGTTCAGGAGTTGCGCCGCTGGCCGGTAGGCAGCGCCAGGGCCTTGATCGAGCTTGGCGCTGATGGCCGCCTGTACTAGGCCTCGGCCGCAGTTCACGGCCACGGTATCGTTCGCCGTCCGGCGCGCTCCCTGCAGGTTCGGAATCAGGACAGCCGCCAGAATCCCGATGATCAGGATGATCACGAGCAACTCGATCAGGGTGAAGCCCTGCTCCCGAACCGGCCCCCTCACCAGTCGATGGCGTTCATGACGCGGCCACTCGCATTGCACCCCTTCTGCCACTCGTAGAGCTTCGTGCCGTTCGGCGACCAGGTGAGATAGCAGTAGTACTCTGCGCCAAGGCTGACCTGGCTATTCCCAGTGCTGGCCTTACTAATACCTGCGGAATCGAAGTAATGGACCTGGACGCCCTGGCCCTGGCAGACTTCCGCCACGTCGGACCCCAACGCACTGAGATTGGTATCCGTGCGGAAGCTCGGAGACTCGGCCCGTCGGGCCGTGAGCTCTGTCCAGACGGCTCTCCCGCACTGCTGCGCGGCCGCGTCGTACGGGCGCTTCTGGGCCCGCTGGTAACTCGGCAGGAAGAGCGCCGCGAGAATGCCGATAATGGCGATGACCACGAGTAATTCGATCAGGGTAAAGCCCTGCTGATGCTGTGGGGAACGCATAGACCCTCCAGTCGTGGAAGAAGCACGAGGCCTCATTGGATGTTGCCGTCCCAATCGAATTTGCGGTTGAGGCGGTCACCGATGGCTTGGGGCGACGGCGATTGCGTCCACCACCGGTAGAACCCGGTCCCATTCGGATGCCAGACCTTGAAGGCCAGGTTGTCCGCATCCCCATGGAAGGGTTGGGAGGCGCTGTCCGCGGCCACGCCACCGGCATGCGCACTCCACCGCACCCCCTGGTCCTGGCACACTTCCTTGACGTCCGCCCCCAGGGCATCCATGTTGTTCGTAAACGTCTGATGCTCTGCGCGGTACGCGACTTCGTTGGTGACGATCGCCCGGCCGCACTGCACGGTAGCCGCGTCGAAGGGCCGTTTCTGGGCGCGCTGGTAACTCGGCAAGAAGAGCGCAGCGAGGATGCCGATGATGGCGATGACGACGAGGAGCTCAATCAGGGTAAAGCCGTGTTGACGAGAAGAAATCATGCATTGACCTCAGAAGGGCTGAAGGGTGAGCTTGCCGCCGTTCTCACGGGTGCCGTCGTTGCGGTTGTAGTGGTAGCCGCCACTGCCGCTGGGGTGCCAGACAGAGAAAGCGAAATTGTCGTTGGAGTAGGCGATCTGGTTGTTGCCGGCGCTCGCGGCCGTAATGCCCCCCAAACCGCTGTTCAGGACTTGAACGCCCTGGTCCTGACAAACCTCTTTGACGTCTTCACCGAGAGCCGCCATATTGCCCTCGAAGGCGCGTTTCTCGACGAAGCCGACGTTCTCGGCCGTCACGATGGCCCGGGCGCACTGCAAGGCAGCGGCATCATGAGGGCGCTTCTGGGCCCGCTGATAACTCGGTAAAAACAGGGCGGCGAGGATACCAATGATGGCGATGACGACGAGGAGCTCGATCAGGGTAAAGCCATGTTGACGAGAGGACATCATGCATCGACCTCAGAACGGCTGGAGGGTGAGGCGTCCACCGTTCTCGCGGGTGCCCTCATTGCGGTTGTAGTGGTACGAACCCGTGCCGTTGGGATGCCAGACCGAGAAAGCGTAGTTATCCCCGGACGTCGCAATCTGATTGTTGCCCGGCGTAGCGGCTGTCCCGTTGCCTCTCCCAGCGTTCAGGACCTGGACGCCCTGGTCCTGGCACACCTCTTTGACGTCTTCACCGAGGGCCGCCAGATTGCCTTCGAAGGCGCGCCGCTCGACGAAGCCGACGTTCTCGGCGGTCACGATGGCGCGCGCGCATTGAAGGGCCGCAGCATCGTGGGGGCGCTTCTGGGCGCGCTGATAACTCGGGAGGAAGAGGGCGGCGAGAATGCCGATGATGGCGATGACGACGAGCAACTCGATGAGCGTGAAGCCTTGCGTCCGCTGTGGGATAGATCTGGTATGCATCGATAACTCCTGAAAGACCTTGAAGGTGAACGTGTCACGGGGCGCTGTCCGGGCGAGGCCTAAAGCCAGCGGAACTTAAGGGGGATGGGGCATGGGTTGCGGGTCTCCTTGCGGTTGGCGTGGGTGCATCGCACGCCTTACGGTGCCTGTCGTTGGGGTGGCGCGTACGACCCTCCCCCACGCCTGCCCCTAAGAGGAGAGGCGGTCAGAGACGCAGAAAGCGCTCCAGCATGGAGTTCCGGTAGGGCGCATTCGTCTGCGCGCAGTACGTCCAGGCGGCTCGCTCACCGGCAGCGATCAGTACCGATTTCGCGCGTGTCACGGCTGTGTAAGCGAGTTGTCTGGACAGCAGTCGCTGGTGCGCCGCCGCCAGGACCACGATCACCGCTGGCCACTCGCTGCCCTGCGAACGGTGGATCGTCATGGCATAGGCCAGGGTCAACTGTTCCGCTTCTTCCGCAGAGAAGGTATGCGGCAGATCGTCGAAGACGCACTGCAGGTGCTCACCCACCGCCGTGACTCGACCGGTCATGCCGTTCATTAGTCCGGTCTCGTGGTTGTTGCGGGTGGCCATGACCGGGTCGCCCACCCGCAAGCGTCCAGCTCCCGGGTTGAGTGCGGCCTGTAAGCCAAGGTTCAAAGCGTCGACGCCGAGAGGCCCGGCCTTTCCCGCGGTCAGGACGATGGGGGGGCCTTGAGGAGTCAGGTGCGTCTGAACGAGGTCAACGATCTGGTGGGTCGTCTCAGCAGCCTGGAACGGCACCCCCGTCTGGACCGGGACCTCTCCGCTGATGAGCATGCCGGCGAGTTTCAGGATGGGGCTGCCCTGGGCTTGGCGATGGGTCTTCGTCAAGCGGGCGGTGGGGAGCGTCCGGACAAGGGCGGCCAGTGGGTGCCCCGCATCGATGGGCGGCAGCTGGTCCTCATCGCCGACCAGGATCACGCGCGCGCCGTCCGGCACGGCTCGGAGCAGCTGACTGAGCAGTTCGTTGCTCGCCATGCTGACCTCATCTACGACCACAGCATCGGCTTGGATGAGTTCACCGCTGTACGCGGAGCCGTTGTAGCAGAGGACGCGGTGCAGGGTGGTGGCCTCGCGCGACGTGCTCTGGCTCATGCGACTCGCGGCCTTCCCCGTCGGTGCGCACAGCAGCGTCTGGAGCTCCGCGCCTTCCAGGCTGTCTAGCAGCGCTTTGAGGGTCGTCGTCTTCCCGGTGCCTGGGCCGCCCGTGATGATGCACAAGGCCGACTGGCAGCCCAGGGTGACGGCCGCGCCCTGCTCATCCGTCAGGTAAGGAGGCAAGCGCGGGACGGCCGGCTTTGGGGCACAGATGATCAACCGGATGACATCCTCGGCGAGGCGCGATTCCAGACGCAGCTGGTCGGGCAGATACGCGGCGCCTAGCGCTTCTTTCAGGTACCCGGCGTGGAAGGCGCGCTTCACCGCATCGACCGCTTCCTCCTCTTCCAGGGCATGCAGGTCCCGCAGCTCGCCGTACAGCACGGGCAACGGCAGACAGGTGTGGCCGTACTCCAGGCCGGCCAGACGCACGATCTCGTACGCCAGCGCCGGGCCCCGCCGGGGATCGAACAGGCTCAAGCCCTGAATGCGGGCCGCGTAGTCCAGCACGCTCAACGCGATGCCGTGCTGTACTCCGGCGTAGGGATCGTCCTGAAAGTATCGGACCGCGCCGGCGCCATGGGTCTTGACGAGTTTGCGGGCGTGCTCGGGTGGTAAGCCCAGGTCGGCCAGCGCACGCAGGGTGGTGTAGAGGCGGCCTTCCTTACGGGCGTACTCGCGCATCGCTTTTAGGAGGGAGGGCGTGCAACCGGGCACGCCACTGAGGGGTGCGTGCGGTCCCTGCACGAGCTTGTGGGTCTGATCCCCCAGGGCGTGAATGACCTTGATGACGTTCCGTGCGGCGGGCCCCGGGAGACGGGCATAGAACGCCCAGGCAATCTCCGCCTCCGCCACAAGACGCTCGGCCGTTACGATCTCCCCCGCTTCGACCGTGACCTGCAGCTGTGCGCCTTTGAGGACGGGGGACAGGCCGCGTGGAGCGGTGAGGCGGTGTTCGACTTCGTCGACGAGGAGGATGCACCCGTCAAGTCCGGCCTGGGTGCGCCAGTGCCGCTGGACACGGCCAATCAGGGGCGGAAGGGTCATGAAGACATGGTGCGTGCAGTTGGGGTGGCGGCTGGCGGTCACCCCAACTGCACGCACCATGGGAAGGTGACGGCCCCCAACTTCCGCTGGACCCTGGTCTTCGAGGCCGCGCATGTGGGCGCCGCCCGTGCTGCCCTTCGCCGGCTCAGTGCAAAGGTCCTGGCCGTCTCTCCGCAGGCCTGCTGGGTCGCGATTACACCGAGAGGGGGCGTCCGGCTGTGGGACGACACAGGGGACGCGCTCGACCTGGAAGCCCTACCCTTCGACCTGGCGGAGCAACTCCTCAGTTTCTTCGGCCCTGGTGCGTACCGCCTGGCTCTGGCCGACTCGGAAGGTGCGGTGATCGAGCGTGCCTATCGCAAATGAGAGCCGCGCCCCTGACGAGGCGCGGTCGGCATAGACGCATCAGAATCCGTCTTGCAGGAACCGGGCCAACCGGAATTTCCCCCGACGCCTGGCCGGGCAGATCTCCCCGGGGCGGAGATTGTTCTTGTGCGAGCGGGTGGATTCGACGGTGAACGTGCCGATGTTCTTGAGGTTGACATCGTTGCCTTCACTCAGCGAGAGAAAGATGATGGTGGCGAGCTGATCGAGAATCCGCTGCGCTTCGGCGACATCCTTCAGATCGTTCTCCTCGCAGATGAGGCGGTAAGCGATCTGAAGATTACTGAGGGTGACCCCATCGCCAGTGGGCGAGGCGGTCGGTGAGGGGAGTTGAGGAGAGGACACGCTCATAACTGCATGGTGCCTGCGGTTGGGGTGACCGTGCGGGGGAGTCACGCGCATCCGCTCAAGGCTCCAGCCAGCGGTGGGTGATCTCGCCCGACTCCGGGTGTGGGGGACCCTGATCATGCAGACTCAACCTCAAGTCGAAAGTCAACTGGACGGGCAGCAAGACTTCCGCCAGCCGCTCGCCGGATAAGGGGCCTTCTTCAAGCAGCAGATGGGCGACGTGGCGGAGCGTGAGCTCATTGGCCTCCAGAAACTCAGTGATCACGCCGTCCTGAACTCGCCGGAGATCACGGAGGGCCGTCGCGTTATAGGCCGCTTCGGCGGGGGTCGCCGGGGCATGGAAGACGGGCGTGAGGTGATCGTCGTCGGTCGTGGTGAAGTATCGCCGGGCGAGGCGTTCCCAGGTCAGCAGGTCATCCTCGCTGCCGTCCGAGGCCTCCTGCAGGATGAGCTGCTCGGCCGCGCGCCCAGCAAGGGCCATATGTAGATCGAACCGCAATTCAGGCCCGGGGATCGGGACGCTGTGCAGGTACCCAGTATCGACATGCGGGGGCAAGAAGGCATCCCCCGGATGCACCAAGGCGTTCGGGTGGAGGCCGGCGGGATGGAAAGGCAGCAGCAGGGCGTGGCCGGCCTCGTGGATGCGGCGACGGTGCTGCGCTTGCGGCGGCGGCCACGTCTCCACAAGCGGGTCGGGACGGGTCGGTCGAGGGAAGAGGCGTTGCTGGAGGATAGGCCACCAATACGGCACAGGAGAAGGCATAGCCGGATGGTGCCTGCGGTTGGGGTGGCGTCCAACAACGCCTGTGCTAGAGGGATTCTTTCTGCGCCTCAGACCTGTTGAGCCTCACCCTCAAGTCAGGAGCTGTACCGCGATGGCCCAGCCCGAACCCCACGGACCACAGAGCGAGAATGCCCGCCAGAATCATCAGGCTGGACGGTTGCCCAGGAAGACGAGAAGTGTCGCGTTCACCGAGGTCCATGATCTGGGACACGAACCACACGAGACCTCCGATTGGTAGGAGCATTCCCAGAAGGTGTAGGACCTGATTGACCGAGTTGAGGAGAACGTCGGTGGCGGGAAGATTGAAGGTCACCCCGAGCAGGAAGCCTCCGCCGACTGTGCCGAGCAGACTGAGCAGAAAGCCGAGATTCAGGATCATCTGAAACCTCCAGAAGTAGGATCTATGGAGGAGATCTCCGAAGTGTGGAGGGGACGGGACTTGACATTTGAGCAGAAGGGACCAGGGCCAGCGTTCCCTCACTGTGCGTGCAGTTGGGGTGACGCTATGAACTTCCTCCAAACCGGATGAAGGCCAATGACGTGTGTTCTCAAGCTGTGCCAGACGAGGGGCCTGCCTCTAGGGATGACGGCCGCTACAGTGCGCGGGATGCCGAAGGTCTACGCGCAAGCGACTCATATCCAGACAGATATTCCAACCCGGCTGCTCGGGCCATTCGACACAGACGAAGAAGCATGGGACGCTGTGGCCGAAGCCGAGGGTCACAAATTGACCTGGGAGCGGACCAAGCGCGGTCATATGGCCAGTACCCCTACCATCCGCTGGATCACGCAAACCTATCGTTATCCCTTAAAAGCTGACACCTGTCCCGGGGATTGAACGGGTCCATACCCTGGTTCAGATTGGGGCACTGGTCGCTTCAGGCGAAGAGCTGTGGGGCAAACGAATCCGCCGTTTGACTGCCGTCACACCACACTGCGCGGCCACCATCTGAACGACTTCGACACTGGGCGGCCAAGGGGTGACCTGGTCCAGACAGACCTTCATCCGCTGAAGCACAGGCAGGTCTTCCGGAACACCCAGCTCGTCCTCGAGGGGCGACCACTGTCCACTCCCCGCGTCGTACCGCACTCGACTGCCGAAATGCAACTGGAAGTACACGCTCAGACCATACCCCAGCGCAGATGCCGCCAGATCTCATACCACGCGTCCTTGTCCCGTGGCCGTTTGCCCCGGAGTTCGATACGAGCGAGCGTGTGGACCCAATCCGGCGTGAGACCCTGGCTCAGCACGGGGTCGGCAATGAGCACGGCCAGGCCCGCGGGCAGGCCGTCGTCTGTGGTGGTGCCGTATCCGTTCACGTCCATCAACACCTCTTGCACCGTGAGGGTGTAGGCCTGGGCAATCGCCTCCAGGGCATTCAGGCTGGGCGGGGTGCGGCCGCGCTCCAGCTCGCTCAGGTCGGGCACACTCAACCCACAGGTCAGGGACACGTCCTTCAAGCGAAGATTGGACGCTTGGCGCAGGGTACGGAGGCGTTTGTGCAGCAGCATGTCTGCCGCTCAGCATTCCGCGTGCGCAGGAGAGCAACTGCGGATCAGGTCACGCTGAGACGCATCCCCCCGGATGGAGCCGCCTCCGGAGGCGTGGCCCGCCGAGGGAGCGCCCTGGCTTGCTCAAAGGGCACGTCCGTATCCGCGTCCGCCACGAAATAGTGGTAGTGCCGACCCGGCGGCGCATACAGCCTGACCTTGCGCTCGAGCACCGCCTCGACGATCAGCCAGTCCCCCTGGTACTTCACCCACTCTCCAATGGTCGGGAGAGGGAGGGGGTCTTCCCTAGTGCCCTCCTGGCGTTCCTCCCGCTGAGCACGCACCCGCGCAGGCAAGCGGACGTCTTCCCCACTGCGCATAAGCCGTACGAACAAACCCGTCGGATTGAACACGCGGCAGTCGTGCAGGACAAGTGCCCGGATGTCCTCCAGGACCCCCATCACGCGCGCCATGGGGTTGCCATACCGCAGGACGGCCGAGAGGGCCTGCTGGGCATCGACCTTCGCCTCACCGGCCAGGGCGGTCAAACTCACGTCCACTTCCAAGGTGTCCCTATGTTCTTGAGCTTCTTCTGGTAAATCAGACCTGCACATAGGGACACCTTGAGAAAAGATGCGCCGGAACGTCTTCGGGCAGCTTTGCGGGGAGGCCTGCACGACGGCCTCGAAGGACCCGAGACCCAGCAGGTCCAGGAGGCCGCGGGCCAGGTCATAGGCGCTGACGCGCCCACTGCGGATCTGCAGGAGCAGGTCCGTCTTGAGTTGTGAGTCCAGCATCTTGCAACACCTCGTTGTGGGTGTTAAGGTGGCGCTATCTCTGGCTGCCGCCCTAAACCCTCTTGAATCTGAAGCGAAACTCACCTTGCCGGGTGGGTTTTCTTCTTGTGATGGGGCCGTGTCTCCCCTTGTGCAGGCCTTCCGGATCGTCGTTACATACTTGGAGTATACTCACAATCATTCCTGACCCATGGCGCGATTGCCGTCCCAGCTCTCCTGGGGCTCGCCCGTGCTGCCTTCCGGGAAGCGGAGACTTGCCGGCCCGGCGTGATGTGAACGAACACCGTGCTCGTCGATGACGTAGCCATGGAGCGTGACGGGACTGTCCTGAGTGTGATGGACGAGGCGTGCCAGTTCGAGGGCGAGTTTGCGCCGCTGGGCGCGTAAGGTTTCCCGCTTCTGATCAAGCGTGGTGAGGGCGGTGTCGGTGCGCGCCAGCTGGCTCAGGAGGCGCTCAAGCTCAGGGGTGGGCTGGGAGGTCAGCGGCGCGGTGGGGTGATACGCCTTGTCACGTTGCATCCGCCGCATCTGCCGCAAGCCTTGGAGCCCGGCTGCACTCGCGTTCTGAGGACTGACGTTGTAGGTGGCGGCAAGAGCGGTAAGGGTCGGCCAGGTTGGGTCAAGGCCTACCCAAGTGGTGACCACCGCGCGCGTGAGCCCCTCGGCCGTGGCGTGCAGGATGAGGTCCTGGAGCACGGCCGCCGTGGGGTCTCCGAGTGCCCTGCGGTGACGCTCTGCCTGGAGACGTTGTTTGAGGGATGAGTTGACCGGTGGACGTCGGGTCTTCATGGGGCACTCCGAAGTGGAAAAGCAGCCCGGCAGGGGCCGGACTGCTTGGGGAGGGACGGGGCGATGTGGGTCGCCCCGTCTGAGGGGATCAGTAGCCGTTGACGTCGTACGGGGAGAAGCGGAGGTTGGTGCCGCCCACCTGGTCGTTGCGCTGACCCGAGGTGTTGGTGAGCTGGCTGATGTAGTACAGGGCGTACAGGACCTTGCTGTAGTTCGGGTTCATGATCGCGCTGTACTGGTTGCCGCTGTTGGTCCAGCCTTTGGCGGCGAAGTAGTTGTACGCGGTCTGGTACTGGGCGGTCGTGGGGGTGTAGCCGATGGTGTGGTAGACGTTCTGGGCATCGGTGGCGTAGGGGGGCTTGCCCTGGTTGAAGAGGCGGAGCTCGACGACGGCCTGGTTCAGAGCTTTGCTCCAGCCGCTGCCCCAGTTGTTGGCCTGGAGGATGTGGTCGGGGGAGTAGGTGTTCACGCTGCGCTGTACGTAGCACTTGGCCTGCGCGGCCTGGGCGCCGAAGACACTGCCGTCGCACACCTGGGTGCCGCCCTGGAACCAGCCGTACGCGCGGTTGCCGTAGGTGTCGCTGAGGGCGACGTAGCCCTGCTCGCCCCCGGCGGCGGCCGTGAAGGTCTGGCCGTGGTTGGCGACGGCGACCCAGCGCAGGGCCTGGGCGGTGATGAGGCCGCCACTGGGGGTGGCGGCAGCGGTAGGGGCGGGAGTGGTGGTCTGGGCGGTGGGGGTGGTGGTGCCGCAGGAGGTGATGGCGAGAGCGGCGGTCAGGGGGAGGAGCAGGGTGGTCAGGATCTTCTTCATGGTGGAACCTCGGTGGGCGTGGAGGAAGGGTCGAAGGCGGACGAGTACTGGGGAAAACCTCCTGAGGTGAAGTGCGGGACCTGGGCCCCCGGGAGGGGGCCACACCTCACCTCACGGGTGGAGCGGGTGGACCGGGTGCGGTGCCTGGGGCATCGGCGCGGTCATGTCTGGAGTGTGCCTGCGGTTGGGGTGGCGTCGGTGTTAGAGAAGTGGGTTTTTCCTGCGCTGGGAGGGCATTTGCATTTTCAAAAAAAGGCGGTTTTTGACCTGAAACGAGGCATGAAAAGGCAACCCCCTCCAGTGCGGAGGGGGTTGTAAAGGGGGGTTATGTAGGGAGGGTGGCGGGCGGAGGAGGCGGATCGGTGAGGAGGGCCAGACCCTTGCGGGTGAGGGTGACTTCACCCAGAGGAAGTCGGCCACGCGCGTCATAGCGTGCGGGACCGTCCGAACTGGGGACCGGGCGCACGTAGCGCTCGCCCACCAGAAGGGCGGCCAGGCCCTGCGCCTGCTGCGGGCTAAGGGGGACACCCCTCAGGGCAGCGAGGGAGGTGGTGGCCCCCAGGGTGGGCTGAGCCCGGTAGAGGTGGGTCAGGAGGGTGCGCAAGCCTTGGGGCGTGGTGTCAAGCCAGGCACGCGCAGCCGCGCGGTCGCGGCGCCGGTGAGCGGGATGATCAGTCGACATGGGGGATAGCCTCCAGCATACGAGGACACGGGCGGCTGCACCCCGAAGAGGGGTGCGCGCGCCAGCTCGATGGGACGCAACCGGGGGACACGTGCGGGAACTTGGGCCATGGCCTGCCGGAGGGCGGGCTCGTCGAGGACCCAATCGGGATGATCGAACGTGAGGTCGCCCGGGGTGAAGGCCTGCAGATCGAGGAGTGGAGTGAAGGAGAGGGGCGGGACTTGTTGGAAGTCCACCTGGAGCTGATCGGCGTGGAGTTGAGGCGGGCACAGGATGAGGTGGAAGGGTTGCACTTCGATCCAGAACATGCCCGTGGGCGTACGCAGGATGCGGGGCTGATAGCCCGCCCGGGCGAGACTGCGGGCGAGGAGCAGGGTGGTGGCGGGAAACGCGTCGGCCTGGGGAAAGCGGTGCAGTGCCTGAGAACGGCGCAGGGGCAGACCGAGGAGGGTACACAGGAGGTGATGGGTGTGCGCGGCCAACTCCCGTCGGAGCTGACCTACCTGTCCGGGTAAAAACGCAGAGGTCATCAGGCGTTCTCCAGGAGAATGCGGTCCCTTATGGCCCGCCGCATGAGCTGGTCGAGCCCCGCGTGTCCGCCGCGCAGATCATACGAGGTCATTTCCAGTTCGGCCTGTCCTTCCATGGTCGAATTCTGGAGATGGATGTTGCCTCAGGTCAAGACTTCGACGGCTCCAAAAACCCCCTTGAGGGAGAAGCAGTCGCTCAAGGGGAGGTGGTCGAGGAGTTGCCGTGCCTGGTCATCGTTCAGGGTGCAGCCGGGGATGGGATGCTCGGAGTCGGAGGCGTGGCGGGCACGGATGAGGAGGTACTCGCCCTCTGCCCAGGCGACGAAGCGGGTGTCGTAGGGGCCAAGGGGGCCTCGTAATACGTGGGCGTGCTCATTCGAGGACGCCCCAGGCGCGGAGGTAGGCGACGAGGGCGGCGATGCCGGGATCATCGTGTCCCTTGGCCTCGCCTTTGCAGCCGGTCCGGGACGTTCGATCCGCATCTTCGGTAGAGAACAGCGGCAGGCCGCCGAGCGTGACCTTGGCATCCCAGACAACCACAGTGGAGGTCCCGGAAACGGGACCTGTCGGGTCAGGTTGCTTCTGGAGTCGGTTGTTGAGGCGGAGGCGGCTAGTGATGGTGGTCAGGAAGGGGCCGTCACCGGCTTCTTGCCAACCGCACTGGTACTGGGGGGTGAGCTTGAGGGTGTAGCCGTGGGCGAGGTCGAGTTCCCAGCCGGGTTCATCATCCGGCAGGGTGAGGCGCTTCGTGGGGTAGCCGTCCGGGAGAGCGGCAAGGAGGTCGAGCAGCTGGTCGAGGTGGAACTCGGGGGCGCGGGCGAGGTCTTGAAGGCGGAGTTGGACGGTAGGCGTGAACGTCGTCATGAGGACTCCAGAGAACACAAGCGGGCGCACAGGCCCGCCAGCGAGGGTCAGGTCGCGGAGCACAGGGCGGCCTGAAGGCCGGTCACGATCTTGACCAGGGACGGCCCGTTGCCTGGGCGGACAGGTGAGGCAACCGGACTTCAGAGTGGCTGTCGTTGGGGTGGCGGCAGGCGCCTTCTGTAGGAGGCGATTTACCGGGCGCGGTGGACCAGGAGGCCGAGGAGGAATCCAGCGCCCCAGAGCAGCAGGAAGACGGCGAGTGGACCGAGCCAGTGCGGGTCTTCGCCTTCTTGTCGGCCGGGTGTAGTCAGGAGCGCCAGGGCAATCCAGAGGGGGACAAGGACGAGGGCTGGGGTCGTGACCCACCAGAGGTTGGCCGGGTCGTCGAGGCCGGTCCGCCAGGTCCGCCACTGCGCGGGGGAAGGGGCCGTGCTGCCCGCGCCCAGGAGAAAGCCGGCGACGAGCAGGCCGAGCAGGGCAGCGAGGAGGGGCGGCGAGATCTTCATAGACGTGAGGCCACAGGGTGCGTGTTGTTGGGGTGGCGTGTCAAGGGAGAGCGCGTCCTGGTGGGGGTTTGTGCCTTTGGTCGGAGTTCTGTTCCAGGCAGAACGCAGTAGACTGGGGGGAATGACGGCGACGGCGCTGCCCCAGGCGTTGGAGGTTCTGCAACGGGTCTGGGGGTACAACGAATTCCGGGGCGTGCAAGGCGACATCGTTCGCACGGTCGCCGAGGGTGGGCAGGTCCTAGTCCTCATGCCCACCGGCGGGGGCAAGAGCCTGTGTGGGCTTGCCCCGATATTGCGTAGCTGAAGTTAAGCAGCGGTAGCTTGCCGTTCGAACTCGTGGGGCGTCAAGTACCCCAGAGTGGAGTGCCGGCGCTGACGGTTGTAGAAGACTTCGATGAACTCAAACACCGCCTGTCAAGCCACCTCCCGAGTCTCGAAGATGTTCTCGCCCATCAACTCCCGTTTCAGGGAGCTGAAAAAGCTTTCCACYMCGGCATTGTCCCAGCAATYCCCCTTGCGGCTCATRCTSCCTCTGKCCCGCATGCGGGCCARTTCTGCYTGRAAGATCYCACTCGCATACTGACTGCCCCGGTCGCTGTGATGCACCCGTCCGGGAGACGGATGACGGCGCCGGGTCGCCATCAGCAGGGCCGCCAGTGGCAGTGTGGCCGGCATCTGCGTGTCCATCGCGTCGCCGACCACAGCCCGTGAATGCAGGTCCAGAGTGACCGCCAAGTACAGCCAGCCCTCTCTGGTCGGCAGGAACGTCAGGTCCGACGCCCACACCTGATTYGGCTGCGCAACTTCGAACTGRCGCGCCAGCAGATTYGGGCAGACCGGCAGGGCATGGCCACCGTCCGTGGTTCGCACAAACCGTCGYTTTCCCTTCGCWCGCAGACCACGGTCGCGCATCAGGCGGGCGACCCGCTTGCGGGACACCCGCTGCCCCTGAGCCTGCAACTCCGCATGAATGCGTGGTGCTCCATACCGTCCNCGCAGACCACGGTCGCGCATCAGGCGGGCGACCCGCTTGCGGGACACCCGCTGCCCCTGAGCCTGCAACTCCGCATGAATGCGTGGTGCTCCATACCGTCCYTTGCTGCGCTGGTGAATGTCCTGGATGCGCTGCTGGAGCAGCGCATCCTGCTGCGTGCGCATCGAGACGGGCCTTCTTCGCCAACTGTGGTACCCACTCATTGACACCGCTAGCACCCGGCACAGCACGTCCAGGCGGTACTGCGTGCGATGAGCGCGAATGAACTGGTATCTCAGCGAGTGGTTTCTTTGACGAAGAAGGCCGTCGCTTTTTTCAGGATYTCACGCTCCTGWCGCAGGATCTCGTTTTCCTTGCGGAGCCGCTGRATCTCCTGCTGCTCGGGGCTCAGGGCCTGACGGCCCTGTCCCGGAAATGCGGTCTCCCCGTTGGTCTGCTGCGCGTTCCGCCATTTTCGAAGCAGGGAGACACGGATGCCCAGGTCGCGGGCCGTGCCGGAAAGGTTGCTGCTGGTTTGGGCGAGCTGCACAGCATCTCGTTTGAACTCAGCGGTATGGATTCTGCGGGTGGTCATGCTGGTGCCTCCTATCGTGGGGGCTTCTCTCCATCTACGGAAAATCGGGTCAACCTCATCCACCTCGTGATCCTCTTCGCGCACTACGGAACACTGAAGTTCCCAGTGGGGTACCGGGGATACCGCGGCAAAGGGACCCCCACACCCGTCACGCTGGCTCGTGATCTGCTGCGCGCCGTTCCGGACGCCATTTGCACCCGGTTCCGGGTGCGCGTCCTCGCGGACAGTGGATTCGAGTCCGCCGCCTTTCTGGACGAGATTCGGATGCTGGGCTTCGAATTCGTGGTCGGGGTACGGTCGACCAGGCGCACCGAGCATCCTGGTATCGTCACCGTCGCCGATTGCCTGCATGGGGGGTACGTCGAACTCCGGAATTGGCCGCATGACACTCTGACGCTCGGCCGGGTTCAGCGCGGCCAGCGCGTATTTCATGCCGTGCCTTCCAAGTTGATGAACGGCAACGAAGTGATCTCAGAAGGGGCGAAACGTTGGCAGATCGAGTCATTCTTCAAAGAGAGTAAATACCAGTCTGGGCTGAACCGCTTTGCCCTGCGGACCGCGCGGGTACTGGACCGATGGCTCCTCCTGGTCTTCGTCGCTTGGACGCTGGCCCTGCTGAACGTACAGCCGGGCCAAACGTTGGCAAGCAGCGCCCGACAGGCGCTACTCGCTCTTCAGCCGAAGCTCTCCCTGGGTCCCCTATTGCACCTCTTCACGAAGAACGCAGAATTTCTCGGCCAGCACGGCTATTCATTGTCTTATGCGAGGTGCAACTTCTGAGATGAGTCCTTATTTCAGCCTCTAACCCAACGCCTCTGATGGCCCCCCTCTGCTCGTGAGAGGGGTGGCTCCCCCGGAGCTCAGGCTGGGGTGGTTGCTGTCCGTAATGTATCGAGACGGATGGGGAGCTCATTCTGGACACCGCCACTTTGGACCCGGCATCTGTGATCCTCCCACCACTCTTTATTGCCAAATGAAAGAAAGATGTTTGGTCCAAATAGCTAACGTTAATCATGCTTTCAAAGCAGCGTCAGCTGATCCGTGCCCTTCCTCTCCTCACCACGCTGCTTTCCCTCGCTTCTGTTGGCGCCGCACAACAGGCCAGCAGCGATACCGCGCAGCGCGTCGTCCAAACCGACAAGGGCGCCGTCCGTGGCACCATCCCCGCGCCCCCTGGACCGGCACGCTCGACGCCACCCAATACAAGAGTGGCTGCCCCCAGGTCGCCCGCTACGGCCTGACCGAAGCCGGCTACAACGAAGATTGCCTCTACCTTAACATCACCTCCCCCTGGACGGCCAACACCAACACCCAGAAGAAGCTCCCGGTCGTGGTCTGGATGTACGGCGGCGCGTTCGTCGGCGGCTCCACCGCCCTCTATCCCCTCGAGAAACTGGCCCGCGAGGGTCAGGTGCTCGTCGTGTCCATGAACTACCGCCTCGGCGTCTTCGGTTTCATGGCCCACCCGAACTTCGATGCCGCCGCCAACGGCAGCCTCGGCCTAGAAGACCAGCGTGCCGCCCTGCGCTGGGTCCAGAAGAACATCACCGCTTTCGGTGGGGATCCAGACAATGTCACCATCGCCGGCGAGTCCGCTGGCGCCGCTTCCGTCTGCATGCACCTGATCGCCCCCGAAGAAACGAAGGGACTCTTCCAGAAGGCCATCATCCAGAGCGCCGGCTGTGTCCATCCCTTCAAAACCGTCACCGAGAACGGCAAGACGGGCGAGAAGGTCGCTGCTCTGGTGGGTTGCAATGACGCCGCCAAGGCGCTGGCTTGTATGCGGGCTGTCCCGGTCAAAACCCTCCTCGAAGCCGGGAGCAAGGTCGCGGGCGCGGACATCATGACCTTCGTCCCCAGCATCGGCTCCAAGGCTCAGCCCCGTCAGGGCCGGGAAGCCTTCGCGACGGGTCAGATCGTCCGCGTGCCCATCCTNGACATCATGACCTTCGTCCCCAGCATCGGCTCCAAGGCTCAGCCCCGTCAGGGCCGGGAAGCCTTCGCGACGGGTCAGATCGTCCGCGTGCCCATCCTCAACGGGGGCAACCGCGACGAGCTCCGCCTGTACGTCGCCTACGCCATCCAGGCCGGCGACAAGATCACACCAGAGAACTACCTGGCCCACCTCGAAGCGGTCTACGGTGATAAGGCTGCCCAGGTCATGCGCGAGTACCCGCTGAGCGCATATTCCTCTCCCGCCACGGCCCTCGGTACGGCCACATCGGACTACTCGCCGCTCGTCGCGCTCAACAACTGCGACTACCTCGAAACGGCGAACCTGGGCTCGGCCTACACCCCGTTCTACCAATACGAGTTCGCGGACACCACGGCACCTGAAGTCACCCCGAACCCTGGGTTCGAGATGGGTGCGGTGCACTCGGCCGAGTTGCCGTACCAGTTCCCGGGCTTCTCGAACACGACGAAGCTTGATGGCCCAGCGCTCTCGGCGCCCTCGCAGCGTCTGGCGGATCAGATGATGGCGTACTGGACGAGTTTTGCCCGGACAGGCACCCCGCAGGCGCCGCTGCTGCCAGCTTGGACCCCCTTCAAGTCAGCTAACCAAGTGATGCGGTTCGCGCCTGATAACGTCTGGAACTTCGATGCGGGCGCCGCCCACCACTGCGCGTTCTGGCAGAGTCTCTACCCGGACCGCCTCAGCCTGTACTGAGCGTCCCTCCGCTCGTCTGTCCCACGCTTTCCCTCTGATCTAAGGAGTACACATGTCACCTGTCCGCAGCACCCTGACCCACCTGAAAACCGTCAACGCCCGTGTCATCACCACGCTCATGGCCGGCGCGCTCGTCCTCAGTTTCCCCGCTCAGGCCTGCACCCGGATTGCCTACGAAGGCCTCGATGGCATGGTCGCCGTTGGGCGCAGCATGGACTGGGTGGAAAATCCTCAGTCCAACATGTGGGCCTTCCCCAGAGGTATGCAGCGTGCGGGGGCGTCGGGTCAGAACTCGCTGCGTTGGACCTCGAAGTACGGCAGCGTCATCACGAGCATGTACGACTTCTCCACGGTGGACGGCATCAACGAGAAGGGTCTGAGCGCGAATGTGCTGTACCTGGGGGTCGCAGATTACGGGAAGCGCGATGTCG
This sequence comes from Deinococcus sp. Leaf326, assembly GCF_001424185.1. Classification (NCBI taxonomy): domain Bacteria; kingdom Thermotogati; phylum Deinococcota; class Deinococci; order Deinococcales; family Deinococcaceae; genus Deinococcus; species Deinococcus sp. Leaf326. The sequence goes on from NZ_LMOM01000023.1 coordinate 32,285, forward strand.
CCCGTGAGGGACTCTCCGTCACTGCCTGGGGTCAGTACGTGCTCGACAACTTTGCGACGGTGAAGGAAGCGGTCGACGCGCTGCAGGCCGACAAGATCCAGATCACGACCAAGCAGGTGCCCACGGCGATCGGTCCGGTCGATGCGGTCGGTCACCTGGCGATCACGGACCGCACGGGGGACTCGGCGGTCTTCGAGTACATCAAGGGGAAACTGGTTATCCATCACGGCCACGAGTTCAATGTGATGACCAATGATCCGACGCTGGATCAGCAGCTGGCGGTGAACGACTACTGGAAACCGCTGAATGGGGCGTTCCTGCCGGGCACCGAGAACTCGGCGGAGCGGTTCGTGCGTGCGGACTACTACTTGCGGAATGTGCCGAAGTCGGGGGACTTCCGGCAGGCGCTGGCGGATACGTTCAGCATCATCCGGAATGCGTCGGTGCCCTTCGAGCCGATCGGGAAGGATCACCCGAACCTGGATCCGACGATGTGGCGCACGGCGAGTGACAACAAGAACCTGACGTACTACTTCGAGTCGACGACGAGTCCAAACGTGGTCTGGGTGTCGCTGGGGTCGTTGGATCTGAGCGCGAAGGGGAAAGTGAAGCGGCTGGAGCTGACGGGCAACGCGATCCTGAGTGGGGACGTGTCGGGTGGATTCAAGGACGCCAAGGCGTTCGCCTTCCTCGAAACCGGCCAGTAAGCGACGCGCTTCGGGCACCCTCTGGGATCGTCGTGATGTCGATCTCGGGGGATGGCTCTTTGCATCAATTCCCCTTCCGTCAAATCGTCTTCCTTGATGAGTACCTTGCCTTCATCCCGAGGTTTTGAATGAAAAAAACGCCCCTCCTGCTGACCGTGACGTTAGCGCTGAGCCTGATGTCGTGTGGACAGTTCCCCGCGGTTTCCGTTCCTTCGACCACGCCGCCGAACACGACGACCCCAGTGGGAGGCGGCAGTCATCACCGGTCTGGCGAATTTGCATGCGCCCCTGGTCAACTCGTCGGTGTCGTTGTACAACGCGAAGGGCGAGGTCATTCTGACGGGAACGACCTCGGCGACGGGGGTCGTCAAGTTGGTGGCGAAGGAGAGGATTGACCTCCCTGACGCTCGGGGCGGCCACGCGCTGCGCGTCGTCCTGAAAGGGGGCACGCTCCATAACGCGGCGTTCGAGGGTGAGTTGGCCGCCGAAATGCCGGTCTGGGACGATCGAGGCTTTCATATCAACGCAGTCACCAACCTGATGGCGGTCTACCTGAAGCAGAATCCGGGTCTGTCGCATGCCAGTGCAAGTCGCCGAGCGGAGTCATTCCTGGGGATGCCGTTGCCAGACGGGCAGTATGTGCCTGTGGGAAGTCATGTGTTCTCGCATCACGAATTTGTATCTGCGGCCGGAAACAACTTGAATGCGTTCACGCAGCAGCTTGCGGATGAGATGCAGGGAGGAACGGCCCAACATCTGTTCCGTGCGCAGTCGGTGTCTGCGACCCCTCCAGTCCTTGGGGCTGTTTCGACAGATATGGTCGCCAACATTGCGGCAGACGCGGCGAAGGGGTTGGCGACCGTAGGTGGGGGGCCGTTGGCTGCCTTCGGGGTCACGTCGATTTTGCAACTGACGGGATTTTCCAGCTTCTTTAATGATAAGACGGCTAATCAATTGAAGGAGATTTCTAATCAACTAAAGGAGATCAAGACTCAACTGGTTGAGCTGAATAGTAAGGTTGATGCGTTGAAGAGCGAGGTGGATGCTCTTGGTAAGAAAGTAGATCTGGCTGATTATCATAGCAATATGGCCCAACTGGATGTATATATTAGTCAAATCCACACATCTTATCTTACGCTTATCCAGCTAAACGAGATTCTAATTGAGAGGGCATCGGAAGCAAATCCAGAGACTCAATTGCTTCTCGATAAGCAGCTTCAACAATATAGGGCACGGCTTAAAAACGATAATGTTACTTTGAGTGCGGCACTTCTATATCTTCCTGAGCACCCAAGTCAGGATGATGCAGTGCTTAATAAGAATAATTTCTCAGGTTTTACAAATAAATTAATGGGGAGTGAGGTTATAGGAATTGCAGGACTTATTCCACAATGGAGTAAGATTGTGAGAGGAAACAGCAAAATCTTTTACACACCAAAGGAGGCAAGACTCATTCAGCAGCAGTGGGATTATTTGGATCATGTCCTGGCTGAGGGTATGACATTGAAGATCAACATGCTGGTGGGCATGGATCAACCGGCAATCGCCCAGGATTCTTTCCGCGCCTGGATGCAGGAAAGAACCTATCTCTATAGCCAAGTCAGAGGCGGAGATATCAAGCCGGATTCACTGAAACTTCCAGTTGTAGATTCTATATTTTCTACAGTGAAAGATGTAGAGTATATAGCCACTCCGCATGTACTGCCCAAAAATACTGTTATTGATCAAGAGTGGAAGACGGATAAGAATAGGCCGGGCTATACGATGTACAGAACGGTTTCTGACGGCCAATCTTTAGCACTTCCTAACTACATACTCGATGGTAATAATCCTCCCTTGATAAACAAGGATATGAGTCAAATTAACCAAGTGTATACTATGGCTCGTGCAAACGCCATGAAAGAAACAGCATTGAGTAATTGGTTTCTCCCCGATACTATGTTTCATGATCAGAATCTAGATAACCCATTACCTGTTTATACGACTGGGTCTAGCGATTGTAGAGATTCTGGTCAGATGAATGCATTTAAGGAAGAATATAACCTGAGATTTAGAAATCCACCCAGTTATCTTCCTGATGGAAGAGATCTGAGTGACCTAAGTAGAAAATTAAGGGATGCTGGCGGAATTCAAGCCGTCGGCTTTGCTTCTCAAGGTAAGACCTTAGCTTCAGGTCTTTATTGTTTGGGAACAAGCTCAATTGGAGAGCCAAGTATTGAGTTCCCTATACCGGAAATTCCAATTAATCCTAAAGCAATTGCTCCTAGTCGTGTATTTACTAACTATGATTACAATAACATGCAGCGCTGGGATAGTTTGGGAATTCTTGTGGGCGGTCGCAATGTTCTAGATGGTCAGACAGGGAGTGAAAAGGTAATTCAATACAACACAACTCCTTATGGAAATATTGATCTTAATGATGCGGTTTTTATGGGTGGAGTGAATCCAACATATAAGACATATATATCTTATTCTAAGAATTTTAATCTTGTTGTGCCGCCCAATTCTCTACAGTCGGATGATTTAATGGATTTCTTCATGATGCGTAGAACGAATGGTATAGATGGAGATCAGAAGTATTATTGGTATTAAAACTGAAAAAATAAACTAGGGTTATCGCGATAGATTAAGATTTATCGCGATAACCCTAGTTTATTACCGCGAATAGGAGTTGACAACTGGGCGATTAGCAACTGAGATCGTTAAATTTTAGGTCGTGCACTAAGATGTTTAGCGTAGTCTTGAGTCGCAAGGTCGCTATCGTTTTGACCTGTTTCTATCGCGTACCAGTATGGGTTTTTGTTCACCCGGTACGCTCTAGAGCATCAATCTCTTCAATGAGCTTGACCATAAACCGGTGGTGCTGATCCCAGGTTGTATGGGATATCGAAAGGTACCGCTCCTGCACTAACGGAAAATGCCGGAAGCCTAGGTCTAGTGCAAGCTCGGCAAGTTCTCCGCATTCTCGCTCAATCAGGGGGGCGAACAGACATGCTTACAGGCCCTGCTCTGTCCTAGCCAATTCCGAAACCTTCAAGTGCTCATCTTCCAAGTCGTACTCGAAAAAATTTAGGCCGTCCAAGTCCTCTCGAGCCGCTGTAATGACAGTGTCGCTCTCCCACAGAGGTACTGACAGAAATCCTACTGGACCGTATTCGTCGAGAGACCCATCGCTGTCGCTATAGACTTTGTAGATTATCTGATATGTTTGTTGTAGTGCCTCGGGAACTCGTTCACCGTTAGCAATAGTAAGCAGTTGTGGTGATAAAACGAGGTGCTCAAGAGTGGGCAAACACTCTAGCTCAGAGATAACCGGCATATTTCCATACTTTTAGCTACGTACAGACCAATATCAAGTCACCGCAGATAGAATTTGACGACTGGACGATATGACCTGAAGATCGCTGAATTTCAGGTTACCGCGAATAGGGGTTGACCCATAGAGCGAAAAATGCGAGAGGGACAGTGTTATGGGCCGTTCCGACCTCACTTTGCTCCCGCTTTCAATTGCTGTCCGCCTACTCAGTCGCTGGATCGCGCCTTATATCCCCCGAAGCTGCTCCACTAGCACGAGAAAATCTCAGACGCTGATCTTCTTGCTGTCGCGCTGCTCCAGAAACTGCATAAGGTGCCTTATTTCAGCCGGTGGTGGCGATTTCTGAAACTCAACCACTTCATGCATTCCCTTCAGAGCCGCAAGCCCGGATATGGCTTACCCGACTGACCCCAGTCATTGAGCATCTGGCCACCGAAGTCTAGGGTCTGGACTTCGTCGCTGTGGATTCGGAGCCGCTCCCTGTCTCAACCTTCAAGTGCGCTCCCCGCTGCAAATTTCCAGGAGCGCGGCATGGGTTCAGCACCGCTGGACCCGTGTATAGCTTCAAATTGCATGTTTGGAATGGACTAAACGGCAAGATCGTCAGGTACAAGATCCGTCCTGCGAATGAGCATGATTTCAGCGTACTCCGTGAGATGAATACCTCTTGGCCCGCTTATGGCGGGCCAAAACAGATTGGGGATAAGGGCTATCAGTCGGGGACATGTCTGACCCCACCGAAGGTCAATGCCAAGCGAACTGACCCACGTTGGAAGCCAGAATACGGAGCGGCAAGGAAGAGCATTGAGTCGGCTTTTTCTGTGTTGGTCAGAGCTGGTCTGCGTTGGGGACAGATCAAGACCATGGCGGGCTTGCGTCTCAAGGTCGCTCTGAACATCCTGGCGCACAACCTGAAGTTCAAAGATCTCAACGGCTGATCTCTTAGCCGTCAACCCCTATTCGCGGTAGATCAGTAAGAAGTATTAGGATGCACTTCCTGATAATGGCAATGAACCAAAAATCCTCTCTTTCCATGCCCTTCTCTATCTATACTTACTTGCCGCGGTAATACCGAATCAAGGGTGGGGCATTGTCCTGGTCGGGCGTCATGTGACGGATGTAGATCTCGCCCAGGTCGAAGTGAGCAGAGGGAGCTTTGTATTCCTTGTCGATGAAGACGAACTGCGTCGCTTTGAGCTCGTCCGCAGCTAAGTCATATAGCATGTTGTGGAAGCCTTCGAACTGTTCCCGATTCTCCCGTTCGCTAATGTTTTTCATAGGACTGTCAATCATCAGGATTCGAGGAAGCGGTGCGTTCTCCATCGCGGCGAGCCTGTGCAGGGCAATGGCGAAGCAGCATTTGAACAACGTCTTCTTTCCACCACTGGAAAGGTTCGAGAAGCTGGTATACACCATGTCTTGCTCCCCCGCCGTCGCTACCCGTGGGAAGAAGTCGGGAGCTTCGAAGGTCACGACGTCATCTTCATTGAAGCCGGCCAGCTTCGACCGTACGAGACAATCAAGGAAGAGCGCACGGAGGCGGCCTAGGTTGCGGGTGTCCTGCTGGGCTTCTAAGCGGGCCTCTTTCAGGGCTTCTCTCAGGGCCTTCTCGTCGAGTAACAGTACATGGGCGTTTTCGACGTGCTGTTCAATGACTTCAGGCAGTCGCTGCAAGCGTTCCAGGTCGAAGTGTTCACGCTCCAGCGCGGCAAGCCGGCGCTCAAGATCAAGGTTGTGAGAAAGGTACTGGGAGTCGTACCGAGCCAAGGCTTCGTTGATCTGACGGTCAATGAATGCCTTTTCCTGTTGGGCGCGCCGCAGATCTCCCTTCAGGTGTCGCAATGCCGCATGTTGCCGTCCGGTCATGTCATTGAGTTCTTCAATGCGTAGCTTCAGATCTGCTTCGACGAGTTCTTGCTCGTCTCCAGAGACCTCGCGTGGCTCTTCCTGACCACACACGACACAATGCGCTTCGGGACGCTTAGGCAGGACTTGGGTACACCTGGGGCAATGCGTGAAGTCGACGCTGCCCAGGACCGCGCGGGCACCGCTGTCGCGTTTGAACTTGTGCCTCAAGCTGAGTAGGTCGTTGAGGTGACGCTCGTCTCGCCCAAGCAGGGCTCCAACCTCATGCATCTCCTGTTCAATGTCGGCAATGTCCTGAAAGACTTCGCGGGCCTGTTCCCGCAGCCGGTCCACCTCGTGTTCGCCGCTCGGGAAGCTGGCTTCTCGAACCTGCCGCAGCTGGTCCCGTACCTCCTCAATCCGGTGCTGTAGAGCGGCGATCTGCTGCCGCACGTCTTCTACGGAAGTCACGCCGACCTCGACAAGGGCTTGTCTCAGGGCGTCCGCGCTGCCTTCGAGTACCGCACGCTTCTGCCGCACTTGGTCGAGTTTTGCTTCCAACTCGGAGACGTGCTCTTGGTGGTAGCCCAGCACGTAACGCAACACGTCGCGCGCCTTAAGGCGTTTGGCGAACTGCGCTTCGCCGTCGAGGTCAAAGAAGTTGCTGTCAATCTCATCCTGGTCTAAGTAGCAGAAGTTCCAGAGGTCGCGGAAGCTCAGACTCAGGAGTTGCACCTGCATAAGACGAAAAAAGCGCTCCCAGACGCGAGAGTCTGGGAGTGTCGAAGTCACAGCCTCTCTGGGAGCGTGCCCGCATTCT
>NZ_LMOM01000024.1 GCF_001424185.1 Deinococcus sp. Leaf326
TTTTTTATTGCGGGAGTAGCTCAGCTGGTAGAGCACTACCTTGCCAAGGTAGATGTCGCGAGTTCGAATCTCGTCTCCCGCTCCACAACCCCCCACCTCTACTGAGGTGGGGGCTTTTTGTGTGCGGTGTAGATCAAAGAGAGTGGCCCCGCCAGAGGGGACGGGGCCAAATTGGTGCCGAGAACGGGACTTGAACCCGCAAGCCCTTACGGGCGACCGATTTTAAGTCGGTTGCGTCTACCGATTCCGCCATCCCGGCCTGGAAAGTGAAATAGCGCCAGACTCAGCGCTGACGCAGTATAGAGAAAAATACTGCTCGGCGGAGCGCGCTGTCGGGTAGAAGTAAAAAGCATCCTTTTACATCCAGTTTTTGTCCTGTTTATCGTCAGCAATAGACTTCAAAACACTCGTTTCCTGTCATTCGTGAGGTTCATGGCGTTACTCGCCAGACAGTAGTGACGACCCCTACCTTTGTTCAGCTCGGTCGGTGACTTATCCGTCCTCTGAACGTACGCCACTGTTTGCGGCCGTAAGCGTAGAGCGGGTGGGTCCAGCGTCCGGCGACCGTACCTTCGGCCAAGGCCTGCTGCAGATCGTCGGGTGAGCGGATCAGCCGAAAGGGGGTTTCGACCCAGGCTTCGCCGATGTCCCGGAGCGTATGCGCATCACTGCCGGCACACATCGGCAGGCCCCGTTCCTGTGCCCAGTCCGCGGCGGCCCGATTCCAGCGATGACGCGACAGCCTGGAGTTGAAGGTCTCGACGACATCAATCTGCTCAGCGATACGTTGGGTGGCTTCAGGCCGCAGCCGGTAGCGCTTGAGGGGATCAAATCCGTGTTGCAGCAGGACTAAGCCGCCCTGGGCCTTGATTTCACTTACTGTCTCTTCCGGGGTCAGTCCTGGAGGAATCCCTGCCTGAAGAAACAGGCCGATGAGCTCGCCCTCCCGGGTCGTGATCTCCTCGCCGGGAATGACGCTCAGCTGGTCGGCCAGTCCCTGGTCTTCGACGATTGCGCGCAGCTCCGGGCCGCCGCGGTGCTGGTCGTGGTCGGTGACGGCAATGGTCAGGGTGCCGCTGCGGAGCATCTGGGCCGGGATGTCGCGCAGTCGTGTCCGGCAGTCGTGACTGACCTCAGTGTGGACATGCAGGTCCACCCGCATGGTGGCGGGCCGGCTCACGCGTCCGGCTCTGGACGGAGCACCTGAAGCGCGCCGGCCCACACGGAGATCGAGACGGTGCCGGTCACGTCCGGTTGTGCGGGCCGGACCTGGTCGTCCACGTGAAAGACCTGACCCAGATAGGGAATGTCAATCTGCTCGGCCTCCCGGCTTTCTACACTCGGCAGGTCGGCCAGGGTACCGCGGGCCAGAGCCGCGATATAGGCCAAGGCGCCGTCGAGCCGCTCGGCGTCGATCTGGACCACGTTCAGCCGACCGTCCCCCAGGTCGGCCTGGGGCGCGAGGGGGAGCCGTGGGCCGAAGGCGCGGGCATTCATGATCTCCAGCAGAGCAAGCGGTGTAGAGGGCTGTGCTGCGCCGTCCACGCGCAGGGCCAGGGGCAACGGCGTAAAGCCCCCCAGGGTCCGGGCCAGGGCCTGCACGGCGCGCAGTGGGCTCTTGCCCTCCTCGGGGCCGTACTCGGCCAGGGCGTGTGCGAAGGCGCCGCAGCCACAGGCCTCCAGAAACAGGTCCTCGCCCCACGGTGCACGGACCCGGCCCAGGTCGAGGGGGACAGGCCGGGCGCGGCGGTAGCGTTCCAGCACTTCTTCGGGACGGCCTTCGATCTCTAGACTGCGGGCGACGTTGTTGGCAGTGCCCAGGGGGATGGGTGCCAGGATTGCCCCTGGATGGCCCGCCAGCGCGCAGGCGACCCGGCGCACCGTGCCGTCGCCCCCCGCCACATACACTGCGCCGCGTGCCCCGGCGAGCCTCTGCGGGAGGTCGTCGCCGGTCTCCAGGCAGGTCACGTCCGGATGACCCAGGGCACGCAGGCCGGCGACGAGGGCTGGTGGGCTCGTCTCGCTGCTGCCTCCCGCCTCCGGGTTAAATACGAGAAGCGCCGGGGCCGCGAAGAGAGCCCCGGAGGGATGGGCAGAGGACACGGGGGCGGGCATGGCCGGACTGTAGCGTTCCCGGCGGCCCCGGAGGGAGATCGGGGCGGGTTGAGGATGCCTTGAGAAAGAAGACGCGCGGCGCGGCACCGGCGGCCTGGGCTAGACTGCCCCCCATGATTCGTCTCGCCGTCCTGGCCGACCTGCACGCCAACCTGGCGGCGACGCTGGCCGTCCATGCCGACCTTCAGCGGCGCGGCATCGGGGAGATCTGGGTGCTGGGCGACCTGGTGGGCAAGGGGCCCCGACCGCGCGCCGTGGTCGAGTGGACCCAGGCGCACGCCACGCGGGTGATCCAGGGCAACTGGGACGCCCGCGTCGGAGGCGCCACCCACCGCCCGCAGGATCTCTGGCCGCGTAGCCTTCTCACCCCCGGTCAGCTCTCCTACCTAGGGGAGTTGCCCTACGGGATCGAGGAGCAGTTCGGCGGTGCGTGGTGGCGTTTCGTCCACGCGAGCAGCCGGGGGTTGTTCCACCGCCTCTATCCGCACAGCAGCCTGAGTGACCAGCTTGAGGCCTTTGCGCCGAATCCGCAGTTCGGCCTGAAGGAACACGCCGACGCGCTCGTGTACGCCGACATGCACGAGGCGCTCCTGCTGGATGTCGAGGGACGCCCGCTCATCAACTGCGGCTCGGTGGGCAATCCCCTCGACAGTACGCTGCCCTGTTACCTCATTCTCGAGTTTGCAGAACAGGGACCAAGCTACAGCACGACCTTCGTGCGCCTGACCTACGACCGCCAGGAGGAGATCGCGGCGGCCGAGTCGAGCGGGATGCCCTTCGTGCGCGAGTACGTGGCCGAACTGCTGACCGGGGCTCACCAGAAGCGCCGCACGCGCACCGGAGAATTCTGAGAGAAGGGCCGCCCAGGACACCTGTCCGGACGGCCCTCCCCGTGCGCCGAAGCCTCAGCTGTGTTCGCGCATGGCCTGGGCGAGTTTGGCCGGCTCGAAGACGCTGGCCCCCGCGCCGTAACGGGCCTTGACGGCGCGCTGCACCAGCCCGATGGCGATGAAGACCCCGACCATGCTGATGACCAGTCCCGGCACGCGCATGATGGCGTTGACCTCGGCCACCTGGGCATTGAAGGCGTCGGTGCCGAAGCGGGCTGTGACGCGCCCGTAGTTCACGACGCTGTTCACCACGCCGCCCACGAGGTCCACGAGGGCGAAGGCCACTGTGCCCCACACCAGCCCCTGGTGCACGCCGGGGTCGCGCATCGCCTCGGCGGTCGCGGCGCGGTCCTCGGGTTTCTCGCCGATGCTCGCGGCGTCCAGAAAGACGCGGAAGAAGGGCACGCGGGTCGCCGCGCTGATGAGAAACAGAATGCCGGTGAGGTACGAGCGCGCGCTGTCCTTGATGGCGTACCAGAAGCCGTCCACGTACCAGAAGGCCAGGGCGCCGCTGAAGATGGCCCCCGCCCCGCCGATGAGGGCCACGGGGCTGACATTGCGGTTCACCAGCAGGTCCACAAGCACGTAGGCAACTGGAACGAGCGCCGCCACGAGGTAGGCGCGCACGTTGCCGCCTGTGCCCCCGCCCAGCAGTTCGGCCACGCTGATGCCGCTGCCCAGGATGTTCGGACTCAGGATCAGGATGGGAATGACGAGCGTGAACACGAGGTCCCACACGGTCTTGGGAATGCGGGCACGCTGGGGCTTGGGGGTGGCGGTCGGCTGACTCATGGCCGCCATTCTCTCATTCGCAGGTGAGGGCTGTCAGGAAAGGTGGCGGGTGCGCGCCGCTGCCCGGACCGCCAAATAGAAAAACCCCACTCACTGTGGAGCAGGGGCCATGCGTAGGGCCGGGTCGGTGCCGGGGCTAGTGGCTGTGGCCACCCGCGCCGCGCTTGCCGCTGACTTCCTCGCGCACCTCGGCCACCAAGAGGGTGCAGGCCTCGGCGCAGGGAATGGCGCCGGGCACACCCGCGAAGAAGGTCTGGGGGAGCGTCTCGCCGGCCCACAGGCGGGTGCGTAGGCAACCCGCGCAGACCTCCGAGGCGACGTGCTCGACCTGCTCCGGCGTGGCGCGCTGCACGCGGCTGTAGATGCCAGTCTGGCGCCGCGCGGTGGTGGGCCAGGGGGTCGCGCGCAGGGTGCGGCAGTGGTGGGCGTAGGTTTCCTCGACCACGGCCGGATACAGGAAGTGCACGCCGCGCACGAGGTCGTCCTCGCTAAGCACCGCCCGCCAGCCGCGCGGGAGGTTACGCAGGGTGTGAACAGGGCGGTGGTTGCCTCCCTCGTCGCGGCGGGTCAGGTCGCGCAGGCCCTCGGGAGTCACGACGGTCGTGAGGTCACTGCCGGGGCGACCCTCATCGAGGGCATGGCGCATCTCGAAGACGCCGCTCTGCGGGCTGATCATCACCTCGCCCAGGCGGCCGCCCCGGCGGGCCAGCGACACGAGCGCCTGCCACGCGGCGTGCCAAGCACGGTCCTCGTCACCGCCGCGCTCGGAGGCCCCTCGCGCTTCCTCGGCCAGATGCAGGATCACGTCGGCGACCGCCGGGTGGGTGCCCACCGGCTTGGCGTAGTACACCGTCTGCGGGCCGTGGGGCGTGTCGGGGAACTCGGTCACGTCGCCCGTCAGGCCCATGTCCTCGGGGATGGTCTCCAGGGTGTGCCAGCCCTCGGAGGCGAAAAAGGGCACCACGACCACGCGCGGCGCGGTGATCTTCTCGGGCCAGGTGCCCACCTTGGGGTCCTCGTCGAGAAACAGGGCGTGAACCTCGGCGAACAGACCGTTCTCGCGCAGTGCCTGGGCGTTCTCGTAGATCACGCGGTTGCTGTTCTCGTTGCGGGTGGTGCCGTGGCCCAGCACGACCAGGGCGGTGTCGCCCGCGTCCAGGTCCGGCAGGGCCTCGCGCGCGCGGGTCACGATCACGTCGCGCATGCTGGGATGCACGCCGTAGGGGAGCGTGTAGCGCACCGTGCGCCCGCCCAGCACCCGCGCGACGCCGCTGGGCGGCACCGGTCCCTGATGGCCCAGGCCCAGTTCACGCGGAATGACCGTCTCAGTGAAATAGCCCTCCGAGATGAACATGGGAATGACCGTCACGTCGGTGCTTGCAGTGGTCTTGAGGACCTGCCGCAGCGAGGGTTCTTCCTTCCAGTAGCCCTCGACGACCTCGTCGAACAGGCCGCGCCCGCGAATGAGTTCGGCGTAGCGGTAGACGGCGGCGGCCGATTCGCCGTTGAGGTGGGAGCCGTGTCCGATCAGCACCAGAGAGCGCATACCCCAGCACTCTAGAGCCCCGCACGCTGCGGAAATGTCCCGCCGGGTGCAGAGTGCACGCGCGGGCGAACCCCAAGACCCCGACACCTTCTCCTCACCCAACCGGGGCGGGCACTTTTTAAGGTGCAGGGGTAAGACAACAGAGCTGACCGCCAGTCCCGGCGCGGCCGACATCCAGTTCAGGGGTCCAGCGCGGCCCAACCAGGAGGCACCATGTTTCCCGACCAACAAGATCGTCACGCCCAGATGGCCCGACTCGATCCCCGCGACACCAACGGCGACGGCGTCGTCAGCCCTGAGGAAGCCGCCGCGTACATCCGCGACTATCTCGACAGCGCCTCGCCCACTGAGCGCAGCCAGATCATGAAGGACTACTTCGGCGGAATGTCGCCCGACCAGCGTCAGCAGATGGGCACGGCCCTGGGGCAGAGCCCGGTCAATGCCGGCCGCCCCGTGAACGCGGACAACGACGACGACCTCGTGGACGCCTACACCCGCACTGCGCAGGCTCCGGCCCAGGACGGCCGCAGCCCCCTGGAAGCCGCGTTCAGCCAGGGCGGCATGCTCAACAGCCCGCTCGTCAAGGCGGGTCTCGTGGGCCTTGCCGGCATCATCGGCAGCCGGATGCTGCGCCGCTGATCCCAGCGCCCCTTCACCGCCAGTTCCTGACCGGGGGCTGGCGGTTTCTCGTGTGTGGGTTGCAAGGAGCGCGCCGGAGTCTCTGGCTGAGATGATCTGGCTGCAGAATCCGAGTGCTCAAGCTCTGCCCGCCGGGTTCACGAAACAGAAGGAATCGGCCGGAGAGGCCCGGCGTCCGCAGGGCAGGAGAGGGAGAGCCGCTAGAATCGCGGCCTGATGCCTCTGTCCTATCTCACGCGTATCGCGCAGACGCCCGCTCCGACCTTTGAGGAGGAGGGGCGTGCCCGCCTGATCGCCGAGACCTGGGCGGAACTGGGCTACGTGATCAGCCGCGACGAGGTCGGCAACGTCGTCACCCGGATCACTCCGCCCGGCACCGAGGGCCGCCCCGCCCTGCTCCTGGCCGCGCACCTGGACACGGTCTTTCCGATGTCGACCGATGTGACGGTCCACGCCGAGCGCAACCGTCTGGTCGGCCCCGGCGTGGGCGACAACAGCGCGAGTCTCTCGGTGGTCACGGCCCTGCTGCGCGACCTGCGCGGGCGCGAGGGCCTGCTGCGCCGCCCGCTGTGGGTGGCCGCCAACGTGGGCGAGGAAGGGCTGGGCGACCTGCGCGGGGCCAAACACCTACTCGCCGCTCATGCCCAGGACCTGGGGGCCTTCGTTGCGGTGGACGGCTACCTGGGCGTCGCGGTGACGCGGGCGGTCGGCGTGCGGCGCTACCGGGCGCGCTACATCGGCCCCGGCGGGCACTCCTGGGGCGATCAGGCCCCCAGCGCCCTGCACGCCCTGGGGCTGGCCATCGCGCGGCTCTACGCCCTGCACCTGCCACACTCGCCGCGCACCACCCTGAACGTGGGCACGGCGTCAGGCGGCACGAGCGTGAACACCATCGCCGGCAGCGCCGAACTGCTGCTCGACCTGCGCTCGCTGGACCAGGGCGCGCTGGCCGAACTCGACAGCCGCGCCCAGAGTGCCCTGCAATCGGCGGCGCGCGACGCGGGCGTGACCCTCAAGCTCGACCGCGTGGGCGACCGCCCCGGCGGCGATCTGCACGCGGGCGCGCTGCTGGACCTGGCCCAGACGGCCGCGCGTGAGGGCCGCATCGACCTGCGGCTGGCGTCGAGCAGCACCGACGCCAACGCCGCCGTGATTCACGGCCTGCCCGCCATCGCCCTGGGGGTCTACCGGGGCGGCAATGCCCACCGCGAGGACGAGTGGGTTCAGCCCGGCAGCCTGGACGCCGGACTGAGCTTCCTGCGCCGCGTGGTCGAGCTTTACCAGCGCCAGCCGCTGGCCTGAGCAGCCGAGCAACGGTCGGCCGGGTGCTGGGGGTGCGCCCGGCTCAGGGCCGCAGGTCTTCCTCGTCGGTCAGGAAGTCCACCGCGCCCGAGCCGATCTCGTAGAAGCCGCCGATGACCCGGATGTGTCCGCGCGCCTCGGCCTCCTGAATGAAGGGCTGGTCGCGCAGCGTTTGGACCTGATGGCGCACGTTGTTGAGCACTGCCTCGCGCATCCGGGCCTTCTTGTCGCGGATGGCCGGCATGCGCTGCACGCTGGGCTGGATGCGCCCGATGAGGGCCCGGAGGTGCTCGGGCTCCTGCGCGAGCTGCTCGGGGGGCAGTAGGGCCGCCGCGACCGCGCCGCAGCCCTCGTGGCCCATCACCATGATGAGGTGCACGTCGAGGTGCTTGATGGCGTATTCCAGCGACCCTAGGCCGGCCTCGCCGACCACGTTGCCGGCCACGCGCACCACGAACAGATGGCCCAGGCCCTGATCGAAGACGAGTTCGACCGGCACGCGACTGTCGCTGCAGGCCAGGATGGCCGCGAAGGGCGTCTGGCCCATGATCTGGGCGCGGCGCTCGTTAGCGCCGAGTTCCGGGCGACCCGCCTCGCCGCTGAAGAACCGGGCGTTGCCGTCCTTCAGCGCCCGGATGGCTTCTTCCGTGCCGCCGATATCCGCGCGCTTGAGGTCGGCGATCTCTTCCATGCTGGCGCCCCGGCGGATGGCGTCCTGTACGCGCCGCTTGAGTTCTCCGGGGGGCATGGGGGGCTGGGTGTCGTCGCTCATGCGCGCATCCTAGCCTTCCGGCGCCGGGGGCTGGGGACAGGCGGTATGGTCAGGCATGACCGCTTCCCAAGGCCCGCTGGACCCTGAAACCCCGCCCTCGCTGACTGAGCTCTTAGAACGCTACGCCACGCTGCGCGACACCCTGCTGGGCCTGGAAGCCGAGAAAGAGGAGCTGGGCAAGCACATCAAGGCGGCGATGGAGGACGGCGAGTATGCCGAGACCGAGCTGTACCGCGCCGTGCTGAAGGTGCAGCGCCGCGTCGAGTACCCCATCGAGCAGTTCCGGGAGGTGTTCGGGGACGCGGCGACGCTGGAGGTCGCGGTGGTAGACAAGCGCAAGGCCGAGGCGCTGGCCAAGGCCGGCGACCTCGACGGCGAGCGCCTGCGGAACGTGGCGGTGGTCAAGGAGACCCAGGCGCTCGTGCTGCTGCCCAAGACGCGTTAGGGCCGCCTTGGTAGGGAAGGGCACGCTTGGGGGCAGGGGCCGTCCAGCGTGCCCCTCGCGGAAGATCGGCACAAAAAAAGCATTGCCGGAAAGCAACGGCACCCGCAGATCATCCCTTATGGCTGCTGCCTTCCGGCCCTGACCAGGTTCGAGCGTCTACGCTGCGCTGCACCAGCAATGCGCTGAGAATGGTAGCACACCCTTCCCCGAAGACAAGCGCGGCGCGGAAGGTGACACAGTACAAAAAAAAGCCGCCAGAACCTTTGACAGTTCCGGCGAAGCTTTTCGGCTGGTGCTCGAGATGGGACTTGAACCCACACGGTTGCCCACACGCCCCTCAAACGTGCGCGTCTACCAATTCCGCCACCCGAGCAGGGCCTTAAGGGCGAGGGAAAGTGTACCGGCGTGAGGCGGAGCTGTCAAGGCGCAGGGTCTTTGTGCGCGGGAACAGGCGTGGTATGCTGGCGTTTGCCGCCGGGGCGGGAGGGCACGTTTCCCTTGTCTGCCGCGCGCGGGACTTCACAACAAGAGAGGTTTTACATGATTGACAAACAGCAAGTGATCCAGGAGCACGCCAAGGCAGGCAACGACACCGGCAGCACCGCCGTGCAGGTGGCTCTGCTCACCGCGCGCATCAACAACCTGTCGGTGCACCTCGGCACCAACAAGAAGGACAAGGCCGGCCAGCGCGGTCTGCAGCTCCTGAACGGCCAGCGCCGCCGCCTGCTCAAGTACCTGGAGCGCACCGATTACGACGGGTACATCGCCCTGACCGACAAGCTCAGCATCCGCCGCGGCCAGCGCATCGTCCGCTGAGCCCCCCAGGCTTCACTGTCCCCGCCCTGTGCGGGGATTTTTTTGGTCTGTGGCTCAGCGGTCGCCGGGACGGGGACGGTCCCGGCCGGTGACGGCCCGCCAGTCCCCACCCGGCAGGAACAGGGCGCCGGGACGCGTGAGCCGCCGCGCCTGGGCATACAGATACACCCAGGCCTCCAGCTCGCCGCCGCCGACTTGCAGGCGCACGGAGACGCGGCGGTACAGCGGCGGCGTCGCGTTCACCCCTTCGAGGTCGTCGAGGAAAGGCAGGGCCGCTGCCCAGGCCGCCGGTGTATAGGTCAGGGCGTAGCCCCGCACCACGTCGCCGGGCTCGCCCGGTACGGCGGCAGGGTACAGCTCGGGATCGAGATGCAGGAGGCGGTGCCCGGCCAGCACCGCCTCCTGCGCACGGAAGCTGCCGGGCGAGCCGGCCACGCCGGCATTGCGCTCGCCGGGCATCAGGGTGCCGTACACGAAGACAGTGGTCGGAAGGAGCATTTTCTCCACTGTACGGGCGATTCCGGCCCTCCGTTGGGGACACGCGGAGAGCAGAGCCGGCCAGGGCAGGTACGGGCCGAAAGAGGGCGTGGAGCCGCGAGAAAAGCCATCTTGGGCACATCTGCTTCATCCGAAATAGAGGCAGAATAGGGCATGAATCTTCGCCAAAAACAGATTCGCCGGTCCTTGCCCATCCTCACGGTCGGCGCCTTCCTGGCCGGCGGTCTGGTGCTGGCCCAGACTTCTCCGGCGCAGCCTTCCACCAAGTCTGTCCCGGCCCGGCCTGCCACGTCCGGGCGCGTGACGAGCGGTGCCGACAAGCTGACCAGCGCCGAGGGGACGCTGTTCACCAAGGCGCGGCCCTCGACCCTGCGGATTTTGCAGTGTCCGGTCAACAACTGCGTAGAACCCGACGGCATCGGCACGGCCTTCCTGATCGGGGACGACGGACTGGCCCTGACTGCCTACCACGTCATCTTCCAGGCCAAGGCCCTGAGCGCCCAGACGGCCGACCGCAAGCGGTACGCGGTCGAGGTCGTTGGGTACGACGACCAGAACGACATCGCGCTGCTGCGCGTGAATGTCCCCAAGGGCACGCCCTATCTGCCGGTCGTGGCGGCCTCGCCCAAGGTCGGGGACCCGGTGCTGGCCATCGGCAACGGGGGCGGCAGCTTCCTGACTCCCAAGACCGGCCGCTTGACGGCGCTGGACACCCCGTCGGACCGCGCTGACTTTCCCTCCGGCACGCTGGAACTCACCGCCCCCCTGATTCCCGGGGACAGCGGCGGCCCCATCCTGAACGCGAAGGGCGAGGTCACGGGCGTCGTGAGTTACATCTCGGTGAAGCCCTCGAATGTCGATGACCTGAGCGCCGACCCGGAAATCACTGCCTACGCGGTGCCGGTCACGGCGGGCGCCCAGCGGCTGGCCGACCTGAAGAAGGGTGTCAAGCGCGAAGCCCCGGTCATCGGCGTGAGTATCGGGGGCAATCTCGCCCTGCTCACTGCCCTGCCTGAGCGCCTGTTCGCGGAGGCGAACGAACGGCTGAGCCTGGGGCTGGGCAGCGTGGCAGGGGCCTTCTTCACCGACGTGTCGGCGAACACCCCGGCCGCGCGCGCCGGTCTGCGCCCCCTCCAGTACAACGCCGAGGGCAAGGTGACGCAGGGCGACCTCGTGACGGCCATTGACGGCAAGCGCGTGGTGAACTTCAGTGACTTTCAGCGCATCGTGCGCTCGAACTACCAGCCCGGCGATACCGTGACCCTGAAGGTGCTGCGGGCCGGCAAGACCATCGAGGTCAAGATGACCCTGATCGGCCGCTCGACGGTGGCGCAGCGCTGACCCGGGCGAATGCCTGAAGACGGCACCCCCTCCCACGAAACTGGGAGGGGAGTGCCGTCTTCTCTGGGGCATGAGGTGTCTCGGATTCGGCAGGTCGATCCCGGCTGAGATGAAGAGATTTGATCATATTCTGCATATGGCGTATTGACAATTCTGCCGAAAACAGAATAATGCAGGTATGGATACCCTCAAAAAGGCCGGAGCCATGCTCCAGCATCTGGACCTCTTCCACACCATGCTGGACCTGCGCGGCCTGCTGCAACTCGCCGCGCACATGGAGGAACGCGGCGACCGGGTGACCCTGATCAGCCCCGAGCAGATCACGCTGATCGGCGGCGCCATGCACGCCGACGCCCGCGTAACAACCAGCAAGGGCGCGACCATCGAGTCGGGCACTGCATACCGCGTGCTGCACCGGCTCAAGGGCCATGAGGCGCCCGAATACGCCGTGACCCGCGAGGAACTCGGCGCCCTGAATGCCCGCGCGGTGTCCGACCTGGAAGGCGGCGACGCCCTGCGCGCCTTCGCCGATACGCTGGCCCGGATCGGTGCGGCCCCGGCGCCTGCTCCCACGGCTCCCACTCCCACTCCGGCCGCAGAAGCCGGTGGCGAGCGCCCGGCCCGCACGCGCCGGGCCCCCGAGGGCGAGGTTCAGCCTGCTGCACAGGGCGAGCAGCCTGCGGCCTGATTCAGCCTCTTTCCCTTCCGTCTGGTCCCCTCCCACTGCGGAGGGGCTTTTTTATTCCCGGCGGCGGACCAGCAGGGCGAGCAGGAAGACGGCCGTGTTGACGAGCACGATGGTCGCGCCGGGAGCCGTGTCGAGGTAGTAGCTCAGGTACAGCCCGGCCACGCCGCCCAGGCTGCCCAGCAAGGCGGCCAGCCCCATCATCTTGCGGAGGCTGCGCGCCAGCAGCCGGGCGGCGGCGCTCGACGTGATGAGCAGGCTGACGCTCAGGGTCGTGCCCACGAGCTGCACCGTGAGGACCACGACCAGCCCGATCAGGATGAGCAGGATGTTGTTCAGCCGCCGCACCGGCAGCCCCACCGCGCGCGCCTCGGTGGGGTCGAAGGAGGCCAGCAGCAGCTCCTTCTGGATGGCGGTCAGGAAGCCGCCGACCAGGACCGTGACCCCCAGGGCGCCCCACAGGTCGGCGGGGGAGACGCCCAGTGGGTTGCCGATCAGAAAGTTGCTGAGGTCGGTGGTGAAGGTCGGCGCCTTCGACAACAGGGCCACCCCCAGCGCGAACATGCCCACGAACACGATGCCGATGGCGCTGTCCTGCTTGAGACCGCTGCGCTGCCCGATGGCTCCGATGCCCAGCGCGGTGAGCACGGCGGCGATGAGGGCCCCCAGCAGCAGGTTGCCGCGCACCAGAAAGGCCGCCACGATGCCCGGAAACACCGCGTGGCTCATGGCGTCGCCGATGTAGCTCAGGCCACGCAGCACCACCCACGCGCCGATAAGCGCGCACAGCACGCTGACGAGTACCACAGCCAACAGTGCCCGCACGAAAAAGTCGTACTGCAGGGGATCGGTCAGCCAGGCCAGGGGATGCACTCAGGCCTCCGCGTGGGTGTGACCCAGGTGCGACGAGCTGAAGGTCGCCTCAATGTTGCGCGGCGTGTAGACCTGCTCGGGCGTGCCGTCGGCGATGACCCGGCGGTTGATGAGCACGAGGTGGTCGCACCAGCGCCGCGCCTGTTCGAGGTCGTGCGTGACCATCACGACCGCGCGCCCCGCGTCGGCCTGGGCGCGCAGCAGAGCCATGAGCTGCTCCTGGGTGGTCGCGTCCACACCGGTCAGCGGCTCGTCGAGCAGCAGCAGGTGCCCCTGCCGGGCCAGCATCCGCGCGAGCAGCACCCGCTGGCGCTGCCCGCCCGACAGCGCCCCGATGTGGCGGTGGCGCAGGTCGTATACGCCGGTCTCGCGCAGCGCCTCCTCGACAAGTTGCCGGTCGCGCCGCCCCGGCCAGCGCAGCCAGCCCAGGCGGCCGGTGCGGCCCATCATGGTCACGTCCCAGACCGTTACCGGAAAGGCCCAGTCCAGGGTCTGCTGCTGGGGCACGTACGAGACGCAGTCCTGGGCACTGTGCCCGCTGTCGAGTTGCACCGCGCCCAGGTGGTCGGGCAGCAGCCCCACCAGGGTCTTGAGCAGGGTGCTCTTGCCCGCGCCGTTCGGGCCGATGATGGCGCTGAAAGACCCCGCCTCGAAGCGCACGGTGGCGTCTTCCAGGGCCACCTGCGAGCCGTAGCGGACGGTGAGGTTCTGGACGCCGAGCATCAGGACAGGATAGCGCGCCTCAGCGGGCGCCGAGCTGCCGGCGCACCTCGCGCGCGGCGAGTTCGGTGGCGACCGGGCCGCGAATCCGGCCCATAAGCTGGATGGGCACGAAATACACCCGGCCGGCGCGGCTGGCCCGCAGCCGCCCCGCGAGGGCACTGGCCTTCCAGTCACTCGCCGCGCGGGCCGGCGTGTTCGTGCTCGAGGCGACCACGAAGACCACGTCCGGGTCCAGGGCTCCGAGCGCCTCGACGCTCAGGGCGCGGTAGCCTTCGGTCAGCGCGGGGTCGGGGGCGCCGGGCAGGGCCAGCCGGAAACCCAGGTCCTGAATCAGGCCACCGGTCCAGTCCTTCGGCCCCAGCACGGTGTACAGCTCGCGGTTCTGGCCGCCCGAGTTCCAGACCACCAGGGCGCGCTGCCCCGCCCAGGGCGCCAGTGCCCCGCGCGCACCTTTCAGCAGGGCGCGGCTGCGGGTCAGCACGGCGGCGGCGCGGTCCTCGCGGCCCAGGGCGCGGGCCAGCGCCGGCAGGGATTTCTGCCAGTCGCCGCTGTGGGTGCCGGTAAACAGCAGCGTGGGAGCCACGCGGTTCAGGGCTGGATACGCCGCTGAGGCATAGTCCTCGCCCACGATCAGGTCGGGCTTCAGACCGGCGAGCAGTTCCAGATTGGGTTTGAAGCGGTCGCCCACGTACAGCGGCGCCGACGTGATCCGGCTGCCCAGGTAGTTGATCTGCCGGATGGGTGAACCGAAGGCCTTGACCCCGAGCTGCGCGGCCTCGCCGTAGCCCACCGGCTGCACGCCGAGCGAGAGCAGCAGGTCCAGGGCGTGCGGCCCCAGCGCGACCACACGCACGGGCCGGGCAGGGAGGGTGGTCTGACCCAGCGCGTGTGTGACGGTGACGGGAAAGGCCGCCCGCGTGGTCGCGGCGGTGCTGGTAGCAGCCGAGGCGGCCGGCAGCAGGGCGCAGAGGGTTAGGGTGAGGGCAGAGGCAAAGCGGCGCATGGGTCTCCTTGAACACGGGAACACGGAAAAAAGGCATGAAAAAGCCGCGCGCCCTGGGGAGGGAGGCGCGGCAGTCGGGCGGGGGCGGGGTGTGCGGGGCCTACTTCAGGGCGCCCACCATCGCGGCCACGTTGGCGCGCAGGGCCTTCAGGTAGGTGTCGCCGGCCGAGCCCTTCGGTCCCAGAGCGTCGGTGTACAGCGGCGGGGCCACGCGGGCGCCGGTCTCGCGGGCGAGCGTCTGGGCGAGGCGGGCGTTGACCGTATTCTCGGTGAAGATGACCCGTGCGCCGCTCTTCTTCACGGCCTGCACGAGCGCAGCGACCTCACGGGCGCTCGGCTCGCGCTCGGTGCTCAGGCCCGGAATGACCGTGCCCACGACTGTCAGGCCATAGTGCGCGGCGAGGTAGTGCAGGGCGTCGTGGTTCGTCACGATCCGCTTCTGGGCTGTGCTCAGGGTCGCGAACTGCTTCTTGGCATAGGCATCGGCAGCCTGCAGCCCCTTGATGTAGGCGGCGGCGTTGTTGGCGTAGGTCGCCTTGCCGGCCGGGTCCAGCGCGCTCAGGGCGGCCTGGGCGTTTTTCACGTAGCCGGCGGCCAGTGTGGGGTCCCACCAGGCGTGGGGGTCCTGGGCGCCGTGGTCGTCGCCGTGACCATGGTCCTCACCGGCCTCCTCGGGGGCGGCGCGCAGGTTCAGGCCCGCCGTCAGGGGCCGCACCGGCACGCCAGGCGCCGAGGCGGTCAGCCGGGGCAGCCAGGCTTCCAGGCCCGCGCCGTTGGTGAACAGTGCTTTGCTGCCCGCGAGGCTGCGGATGGCCCCGGTCGTCGGCTGAAAGGTGTGGGCGTCGGCCCCGGCGGGCACGACCACGTTCACGTTCACGCGGGCGCCGCCCACCGCCTTCACGAAATCCGCGATGATGGTGGTCGTGGCGCTGACCTGAAGGGGGGCGGCCTGGGCACCGCCCGCCGCCGCGAGCAGGGCCAGCGTCAGGAGCCGCCTCATGCGAGTTCCACGCCCTGGTGGGTCCCCTTCTCCAGCGTGCGCAGAGCGGCGGCGCTCAGCCACACCCTCTTGGTCACGCCGTCCTCGCGAATGGTCTTCTTGTGCAGGTTGGCCTTCTGCACGCGCTTGGTGATGCCGGTGGTCTTGCGGCCTACACCGCCCTGCGCGCGCGCCTTGCCCCGGCGGGTCACGCTGTTCACCACCATGTTCTTTTTTCCAGTCAGGTAACATTCACGGCTCATACTGATTTATCCTTATCATATTCGAGAGGAGATGTGTGTCCTTCGGGCAATGTTCGCGGCCACCGTTGTCAGGCCAGCGCGCCGCCCAGCAGCCGGTCGAGGGCTGGGCTGTCGAGGTCGCGTCCGATGAAGACCACCTCGCTGAAGGCATCTTCGGGGCGGTGCCAGGTGCCGGCCTGCTCCAGCGCGAGCTGGCGCCCGGTGTGGTTCCACAGCGTCGCCACGCCGTCCCCGAGGTTGACCCAGCCCTTCGAGCGGATGACGCTGTGGGGCAGGCCCCCCGCGAGCATGGCGTGCAGGCGCTCCGGGTCGAAGGGCCGCGCCGCGCGGTAGATGTGCGTGCCCAGGCCGTAGGTCTCCGACTCGGGGGTGTGTTCCTTTTCCAGCTCGGCCACCCAGGCGTCGAGCTGAGAGGCGGCGTCCATGTCGAACAGCCCCACATTCAGCACCTCGGCCACCTCCAGGCGGCCGCGCGTGGCCTCTAGCACGCGGGCGCGCGGGTTGGTGATGCGCACGAGTTCGCGCAGCGACTGCACGTCCTCCGCCGCGGCGAGGTCGAGCTTGTTCAGCACCACGAGGTCGGCGAACTCGATCTGCTCGGCCAGCAGTTCCCCGAAGCCGCGCCCGAAATCGTCGCCCGGGATCTCGTCGGTGCGGTTCCACAGCGTGAAGAACTGCGCGCTGTCCACCACCGTCACCATCGCGTCCACGTGCACGCGCCCCAGCAGGTTCGGCAACTCGGGCTGCCCGGCCTCGGGGGCCAGTTCCAGTTCCTCGGGGGTCAGGCAAAAGCTCTGGGCGATGGGCAGAGGCTCCCCGATGCCGGTGGACTCGATCAAGATGGCGTCGAGGTCGCGGGTGCGCAGCAGCTCGTCCACGGCGTACAGCAGGTCGCCGCGCAGCGTGCAGCAGATGCAGCCGTTGCTGAGTTCGATGGTCTGCTCGTCGGTCCTGACGACCAGCGAGGCGTCCACGTTCACGGCCCCGAACTCGTTGACGATTACGGCGACCTTCAGGCCGCCGGCCTGGGTCAGCAGGTGGTTGAGCAGCGTGGTCTTTCCCGCCCCCAGAAAGCCGCACAGCACGGTGATGGGCACGGAGCGGGTCGGCGGCGTGGCCGGTGCAGATGGGGCAGGACTGGTCATGACGGTAACGATAATCTATTATCATTAATAAGACAAGGCTCCATATCGTTTCCTCCTGCCCCCTGACGGTGCAGTTCTGGCTCCTCGGTGTCGATGCCCGCGCGGGCGACCTGGCGCGGCTGGGCTACGTTCGCCGGCCGGCGCAGGAAGGCAGCAGCGTGTACGCGCGCGGCCGGTTGCGCCTGCACAGCGCGGGCCTGAGCGCCGATCTTCCGCAGGGAGAACTGCGATTCGAGCGCCGCACCGGGCACTTCTGGCTGGGCGGCGAGCAGGTCAGCCGCGAACAGGGCCGTGCACTCGCCCTGCCTCTGATCCTCCGTCACGAGGCGGAGCTGTGCCGGCTGCGCGCCCCGGACTGGCGCCGCAGCCAGCTCAGCACGCATGCCCTGCCTGCCCCGGTGCGCCGCGCCCTGCCGGCCTGGACGGCCGCGCGCCGGGACCTGAGGGCCCACCTGTGGACCCCCTCTGGCCGCCCAGACGTTTATGGTGGCCCCACCCTGGCCTCAGCCCCGGCCCCGTAGACTGCGGGACATGACGCAAACCTCCGCGCCCGAGTGGTACAAGAGCGCCGTGTTCTACGAACTGTCCGTCCGCACCTTCTCGGACGGCAACGGCGACGGCAAAGGCGACTTTCCGGGTCTGACCTCGCACCTCGACTACCTCAAGAATCTCGGCGTGGACTGCCTGTGGCTGCTGCCCTTCTTTCCCAGCCCGCTGCGCGACGACGGCTACGACGTGGCCGACTACCAGGGCATTCACCCGGACCTGGGCACACTCGACGACTTCAAGGTCTTTCTGCGCGAGGCGCACGCGCGCGGGCTGCGGGTTGTGGCCGACCTCGTGACCAACCACACCTCCAGCGACCATCCCTGGTTCCAGGCGGCGCGCCGGGGGCCGACCCTGCCCGACGGCTCGCCCAACGAGTACCACGACTACTATGTCTGGAGCGAGACCGGCACCGAATACGCGGGCGCGCGCATCATCTTCACCGACACCGAGACGAGCAACTGGACCTATGACGACCAAGTGGGCAAATTCTTCTGGCACCGCTTCTTCTCCAGCCAGCCGGACCTGAACTACGACAACCCGCGCGTGACCGAAGAACTGCTCGCGGCGGCGCGCTTCTGGCTCGACCTCGGCATCGACGGCTTCCGGGTGGACGCCGTGCCCTACCTCATCGAGCGCGAGGGCACAAACTGCGAGAACCTGCCCGAGACGCACGACATCCTGAAGAAGATGCGTCGCCTGGTCGACGAGCACTACCCCGGCCGCCTGCTGCTGGCCGAGGCCAACCAGTGGCCCGAGGAGGTCGTGGAGTATTTCGGGACCGAGCAGGACCCCGAGTTCCACATGTGCTTTAACTTTCCGGTCATGCCCCGGCTCTACATGAGCCTCAAACGCGAGGACACGACGAGCATCCGCGAGATCATGGACCGCCTGCCTGCCATTCCCAGCTTCGGGCAGTGGGCGACCTTCCTGCGCAACCACGACGAGCTGACGCTGGAGATGGTCAGCGACGAGGAACGCGGGTTCATGTACGCGGCCTACGCGCCCGATCCGCGCATGAGGATCAACGTGGGCATCCGCCGCCGCCTCTCGCCGCTGCTCGACAACGACCGCCGCCGCGTCGAACTGCTGAACACCGTGTTGCTGGCGCTGCCGGGCAGCCCGATCCTGTACTATGGCGACGAGATCGGCATGGGCGACGACCTGGGTCTGGCCGACCGCAACGGCGTGCGCACCCCGATGCAGTGGAACGCTGGCACCAGCGGCGGGTTCTCGACGGCTGCGCCCACCGACTGCTTCTTCCCGCCGGTCAGCGACCCGGTGTACGGCTACTCACGCGTGAATGTCCAGAGTCAGGAGCAGGACCCCAGCAGTCTGCTGAAGTGGACTGCCCGCCAGCTTGAGCTGCGCCGCCGCCACCCCGCCTTCGCGCACGGCGAGCTGAAATTCGTGGACACGAGCAACCCGGCCGTGCTGGCCTTCACCCGCACCACGCCCGACGAGACCCTGCTCATCGTGAGCAACTTTGCGAGCAATGCGCAGTCGGTCACCCTGGACCTCTCGGCGTATGCCCACCGCACGCCGGTCACGCTGTCGGGGGCCAGTCCCTTCCCGGCGATCACCGAAGCGCCCTATGCGCTGACGATGGGTAAATACGACTACTACTGGCTGCGGCTGAACTGAGGCCAGGAGATAAAGGTTGGCCCGAGAACGTCACACTCGGACCAACCTCTGTCATCACTTACACCCGGATCGTCACCCGCGCACTGTCGTCCTCAAGGTGGACCGAGTCGAGGAACCGGACCACCCGAGTCGCATACCCCATGACCAGCGTGTGCGTCCGCGCCCCGCCGGCGAAGCGCCGCACGCCGCTCAAGAGTTCACCATAGGTGATGCCGGTGGCGCTGAACACCATCTGCTCGCCGGGGGCGAGATCGGCCGTCTTGTAGATCCGGTGCTCGTCCACGCCCATCGCGGCGAAGCGCTCACGCATGGCGTCGTCCTCCGCGATGAAGCGGCCCTGGATCTCGGCGCCCAGGCACTTGCAGGCCGCCGCCGACAGCACGCCCTCGGGCGCGCCGCCCGAGCCCATCAGCGCGTGGACCCCGGTGCCCCGCACGCCAACGGCCAGCCCCGCGACCACGTCGCCGTCGCCGATGAGTTTGACCCGCGCGCCCGCCGCCCGCACCCGCTGGATCAGGCCTTCGTGCCGTTCGCGGTCCAGAATGGTGATCATCAGGTCTTCCACGTCGCGGTCTAGGGCCTGGGCGAGCACATGCAGGTTGGCCTCGACCGGCCAGTCGAGGTTCACGCGGCCGGCGGCGGGCGGCGGCACGATCAGTTTCTCCATGTAGCAGTCGGGGGCGTGCATCAGGCCGCCGCGCTCGCTCAGGGCAATGACGGCCAGGCCGTTGGGCAGGCCTTTGGCCGTGACCACCGTGCCCTCGACCGGGTCCACGGCGATGTCCACCTCGTACTGGCCGCTGCCGACCTGTTCCCCGATGTACAGCATGGGCGCTTCGTCCATCTCGCCCTCGCCGATCACCACCGTGCCCCGGATGTCCAGGGTATTCAGGACCTCGCGCATCGCCTCGGTGCCTGCGCCGTCCACGGCGTTCTTGTCGCCCAGGCCCATGAACCTGCTGGCGGCCAGCGCTGCTTCCTCAGTGACGCGCGCGGTCGGCAACACCAGTGCGTGCTCGAAACTCTGCGTCAAACCCTCGCCCCTCGGCCGTTTGGTCATGCCCGACCGTAACACGCGCCCAGGGCCGGTTACGTCTGGGAGCACTTCCAGGGGCGTCACCGCCCGGGGGAACGGGGCCGGGAGACGGGGTTTGGTGCGGCGCGGCGGAACTCAATTCCTCAGCGCAGGACGCCGGCCCAGACGAGCACCAGCCACAGCACCACCGGAATCGCCAGCGTGACGGCCGTCAGCTTGATCAGCCGCCACCAGTCGTTCAGGAATTCGCGCATGGCCCACAGGGTAGCAGGGCCGGACCTCAAGAAAACGTGACTGAACACGCCGCGCCCAGGGCGGCGGGAGGGTGCGTACACTGGGGCATGACCCTCAGCGACCTGGCCGGTAAACCCGCTCCCCAACGCCTGCTGACCAACATCCCCCGGCTGGTGGCCCAGTACTACGAACTGCGCCCCGACCCGGCTGCCCCGGCGCAGCGCGTGGCCTTCGGGACCAGTGGGCACCGGGGCACCTCCGGCAACGGCAGCTTCAACGAGGCGCACATCCTGGCGGTCGCGCAGGCTGTCGCCGAGCACCGCGCCGGGGCGGGCATCACCGGACCGCTGTACATGGGTCTGGACACCCACGCCCTCTCCGAACCCGCCTGGATGACGGCCATCCAGGTCCTCGTGGCCAACGGCGTGAAGGTCCGTGCTCAACCCGGCACCTTCACGCCCACGCCATTGATCAGCCACGCGATCCTCGAGCACAACGCGCTGGGCACGGGGACGGCCGACGGCATCGTCATCACGCCCAGCCACAACCCCCCGCAGGACGGCGGCTTCAAGTACAACCCCCCCTCGGGCGGTCCCGCCGACACCGACGTGACCAAAGTCGTACAGGCCCGCGCCAACGACCTGCTCGCGGACGGATTGAGGGGCGTAAAGCGGGTTCCCCTGGCCGACGCGATGGCCGCGCTGGACCCCTTCGACTTCATCACCCCCTATGTCGAGGGGCTGCCGCAGGTCATCGACCTGGACGCCATCAAGCAGAGCGGCGTGAAGATCGGCGTCGACCCGCTGGGCGGCGCGAGCCTGCCGGTGTGGGAGGCCATCCAGGCGCGCTACGGCCTGAACCTGCACATCGTGAACGAGGTCGTGGACCCGCGCTTCGCGTTCATGAGCGTAGACCGCGACGGCAAGATTCGTATGGACTGCTCCAGCCCCTACGCAATGGCGGGCCTGCTGCGCCTCAAGGACGACTTCGACGTGGCGATCGGCAACGATCCCGACGCCGACCGCCACGGCATCGTGACCCAGAGCGGCCTGATGAATCCCAACCACTACCTCGCGGTCATGATCGAGTACCTGTTCCAGAACCGTCCCGGCTGGCGCGTGGACGCTGCCATCGGCAAGACCCTCGTCTCCAGTGCCCTGATTGACCGGGTGGGGGCGGGCATCGGCCGTCAGGTCGTCGAGGTGCCGGTGGGTTTCAAATACTTCGTCGAGGGCCTGCAGAGCGGCGCCTTCGGCTTCGGCGGCGAGGAGTCGGCCGGCGCGAGCTTCCTGCGTCAGGACGGCCGCGCCTGGAGCACCGACAAGGACGGCCTGATTCCCGGCCTGCTCGCCGCCGAGATGACCGCCAAGACCGGCAAGACGCCCTCACAGCGCTTCGCTGACCTCACCGCGCGCTACGGCGAGACGGCCTACGACCGCCAGGACGCCCCCGCCAACGCCGAGCAGAAGAAAATCCTGGGCAATCTCAGCCCCGAACAGGTCACGGCGACCACGCTGGGCGGCGACCCCATCACCGCGCGCCTGACCCGCGCGCCCGGCAACGGCGAGCCTATCGGTGGCCTAAAGGTCACGACCGACCAGGCGTGGTTCGCCGCCCGGCCCAGCGGCACCGAGGACGTGTACAAGATCTACGCTGAGAGCTTCCGGGGCGAGGACCACCTGAAGCAGGTCATGGAAGAGGCCCGCGAGGTCGTCTCGGCGGCGCTGCTGGGCGGGAGCGCGACTTGAGCCGCCCCGGGCATCTTCCCGGTACCCACACCCCCCTGACCCGCGAGGAGATCCGGGACGTGGAGTTCGACTGGTTCGCCGCCGACCGTGAAGGTCAGCTCGCGCAGTTTCTGGCGGCCGGCGATCCCACTGTGCCGGCAGCGGCCCTGGCCTCCGAGGAACAGCTCGAAACCCTGCACGTCTGGCTCGATACCCGTCCCGAGGCCGAGCCGCCCAATGCCCTGGCTGGCGGTTTCGACGAGCACCTCACGCCGCCGCAACGCCGGGGGGCCTACGTGTACGACGCCCTGCCCGACCAGCCAGGGCACTACCGCCTTGTGGCCGCGCCGCGTACACCCCTGACCCTGGATGAGGTGCCGGGTCCCCTGCAGGAGTACCTGACGACCCTCACCTTGCCGGTGCGTTTCGGTGCCGCGCGCCTGTGGGTCGGCCCCGACGGCGAGGCGCGCGTGGCGGAGCCGGCCGGTGCCTGAACGCCTTGCGCCGCTTGTCGCAAGTGGGGTAAACTGCGAAGGTTGAACACTGTCCCGGTCCAGGGCTGCACCAGGGACGTGTCCATCGGCAGGTTCGCGGCCCATCCCCAGAGTCCTGCGCGCCGCGCGCCGATCATCTCCGCTCCGCCCTCACCGGCGGGTGCCGTTCACAGCCAGCCCTCGTCCGCCCCATACGTGTGGGCGGCCCTACCCTGACCGCGCCCCATGACGGCTCGGCCAGGGAATTCAGAAAGACAGGAGTGATTTCCTCTGCCCACCACCCAGCAACTGCTCCGCAAGGGCCGCACGGTCCTTCAGAAGAAGAGCAAGGTTCCGGCCCTCAAGGGTAGCCCCTTCCGCCGCGGCGTGTGCACGGTCGTCAAGACCACCACCCCCAAGAAGCCCAACTCGGCGCTGCGTAAGATCGCCCGCGTGCGTCTCAGCAGCGGCTTCGAAGTGACCGCCTACATCCCCGGTGAAGGCCACAACCTCCAGGAGCACAGCGTCGTGCTGATCCGTGGCGGCCGTGTGAAGGATCTTCCCGGCGTGCGCTACCACATCGTGCGCGGCAGCCTGGACACCCAGGGCGTGAAGGACCGCAACAAGAGCCGGTCCAAGTACGGCACCAAGAAGCCCAAGGCCGGCGCCGCCGCTGCCAAGAAGAAGTAACCCCCGCGCCGCGCGTGGGGTGCCCTGTGGCCCCCATGTCCACGCTGGGAAGGCCGCGCCCCGAGGGGTGATGCCAATGCACTTACATATCCGCGCCTAGAGAAGGGCGCTTCAAGGAGTCCACCATGGCACGTCGCCGCCAAGCAGAAGTGCGCCCCGTCCAGCCGGACCTGGTTTACCAGGACGTGCTGGTCAGCGCGATCATCAACCGCATCATGGAAGACGGCAAGAAGAACCTCGCCAGCCGCATCTTCTACGGGGCCATGCGCCTCGTTCAGGACAAGACCGGCCAGGAGCCCCTCAAGGTCTTCAAGCAGGCCTACGACAACGTCAAGCCCCGCGTGGAAGTGCGCAGCCGCCGCGTCGGCGGCAGCACCTACCAGGTGCCTGTTGAAGTCGGCCCCCGCCGTCAGCAGAGCCTGACCCTGCGCTGGATGATCGGCGCTGTGGACGGCCGTCCCGAACGCACCGCCATCGAGCGTCTCGCCGGCGAAATTATGGACGCCGCGCAGGGCCGTGGCGGCGCCATCAAGAAGAAAGACGACGTGGAGCGCATGGCGGAAGCCAACCGCGCCTACGCGCACTACCGCTGGTAATCCCCGGCGAGAGGGTCCGCTGCGTTCGTTCCAGCGAGTCCGGGGACCTGAGCAGACCGAGAAGGGCACACGGCAAGTTCCGTGAAATACAGCGGCAGTTTCATCCGCCGCGTCATGGAACGGAATTTGCCGCCTGAACTGCGGACTTCTCGGAAACGGACGGTAGGAATCCCCTGCCGTCCAACTCACGTCCACAAGCGCCGGCCTACCGTGCAGAACTGACGGTGAAGAGACACTTCACCCGGCAGAATCAGGGAGTCCTATGACCACCAAAGCCCAAAGTTATCTGACCCACTTCCGCAATATCGGGATCGCCGCGCACATTGACGCCGGCAAGACCACCACCACCGAGCGCATCCTGTACTACACCGGCCGCACCCACAACATCGGCGAAGTGCACGACGGCGCAGCGACCATGGACTGGATGGAGCAGGAGCGCGAGCGCGGCATCACCATCACGGCGGCCGCCACCACCGCCAAGTGGAAGCGCAGCGGCACCGACCAGGAATACGTCGTCAACATTATCGACACGCCCGGCCACGTGGACTTCACCATCGAAGTGGAACGCAGCATGCGCGTGCTCGACGGCGCCGTCGCCGTGTTCGACTCCAGCCAGGGCGTCGAGCCCCAGTCCGAGACCGTGTGGCGTCAGGCCGACCGCTACGGTGTGCCCCGCATCGCGTTCTCGAACAAGATGGACAAGACCGGCGCCAGCTTCGAGCTCGTGCTGAATGACATCAAGGAGCGCCTCGGCGCGATTCCTGCCCCCATCCAGTACCCGATGGGTCAGGAAAGCGACTTCAAGGGCATCATCGACCTCGTTCGTCTGCGCGCGCACACCTACACCAACGACCTCGGCACCGACATCACCGAGAGCGACATCCCCGAGCAGTACATGGACAAGGTGCGCGAGATGCGTGCTCAGCTGATCGAGGCCGCGGCCGAGGTCGACGAAGACGTGATGATGAAGTTCCTGGAGGGCGAAGAACCCACCGTCGAGGAACTCGTCGCCGCCATCCGCAAGGGCACCATCGAGAAGAAGATCTTCCCGGTGCTGTGTGGCAGCGCCCTGAAGAACAAGGGCGTGCAGCTTTTGCTCGACGCCGTGATCGACTACCTGCCTAGCCCTCTGGAAGTGCCCGCCATTCGCGGCACCCTGGAAGACAGCGAGGAAACCCGCGAGTTCCCCGCCGACCCCGAAGGCAAGCTGGCCGGTCTGGCGTTCAAGATCATGGCCGACCCCTACGTGGGCCGCCTGACCTTCGTGCGCATCTACTCGGGCACCATGCATTCGGGCAGCTACGTGTACAACGCCAGCAAGGATAAGCGTGAGCGCGTGGGCCGTCTGCTGAAGATGCACGCCAACAGCCGCGAAGAAGTGACCGAGCTGAAGGCCGGCGAACTCGGCGCCGTGATCGGCCTGAAGGACGCGGGCACCGGCAACACCCTGATCGGTGACGGCGATGACCACGTGCTGCTCGAGAGCATCGATGTGCCCGAGCCGGTCATCAAGCTCGCCATTGAGCCCAAGACCAAGGCCGACCAGGAAAAGATGGGCGTGGGCCTCCAGAAGCTCGCCGAAGAAGACCCCACCTTCCGCGTCGAGTCCGACCAGGAGTCGGGTCAGACCACGATCTCGGGCATGGGCGAGCTGCACCTGGAAATCCTGGTGGACCGCCTCAAGCGTGAGTACAAGGTCGAAGCCAACGTGGGTGCGCCCCAGGTAGCCTACCGTGAAACCATCACCAAGCCGGCCGACGTGGAAGGCAAGTTCGTGCGTCAGTCGGGTGGCCGTGGTCAGTTCGGTCACGTGAAGATCAAGGTCGAGCCGCTGGAGCCCGGTGCGGGCTTCATCTTCGAGAACAGCGTGGTCGGCGGGACCGTGCCCCGCGAGTTCATCGGGCCGGCCCAGAAGGGCATCGAAGAAGCCATGCAGAGCGGCCCCATGCTGGGCTTCCCGGTCGTGGATATGAAGGTCAGCCTGTACGACGGCAGCTACCACGAAGTGGACTCCTCGGAAATGGCGTTCAAGATCGCCGGCAGCATGGCCCTCAAGGAAGCCGTCCAGAAGGGTGGCCCCGCCATCCTGGAACCTGTGATGCGCGTCGAAGTCACCGTGCCTGACGACTTCATGGGCGACATCATCGGCGACCTGAACAGCCGCCGTGGCCAGATCCAGGGCATGGAAGCGCGTGGCAATGCCCAGATCGTGCGCGCCTTCGTGCCCTTGAGCGAGATGTTCGGTTACGCGACCGACATGCGCTCAATGACCCAGGGCCGCGCCAGCTACTCGATGTTCTTCGACCACTACAGCCAAGTCCCGAACAACATCGCTCAGGGCCTGATGAAGAAGTAATTCCGGCGGGCAGGATTTGTACCTGCCCTCACCGAACGCCCCTGGCCACCGTGCCGGGGGCGATTCGTTTATGGGGGGACAGGGGCCCGGCCGCTGGACGCTACGCTGGGCAGGATGACCGTGCCTGTCCCCAAACCCGGCCTGCCCCGGCCCACCCGCTTGTCCTTTCTGAATGTGCCCCTCCTAATTGGGCTGATCTACTGGGCCATCTCGCTGCTCACGGTGCCCTTTTCCGGTGGTACCCTCAACGACACGCTGCTGGAGTACAGCCGCCTGACCGGGACGCCGGCAGTGCAGCTCACGCCCGAACAGCTCAACGCAGTGCTGTGGACCACCTTCGTCGTCACCGCACTTCTCGTGCTGTGGCTGGCGTTGACCCGGCAAGCTGTCCTCGACGGCAAGCGCTGGGGGCGGGTCTCGAGCATCGTCATTGCAGTCCTGAGTCTGCTGGTCTTTCCCATCGGCACGGTGCTCGGCATCGTCATGCTGATCGGTGTCTTCGACCGCGACGTGCAGGCGTACCTGAACCGCTGAGTCATAGTTTCTGAGGGCCACGTAGATGTCCGTTACGGGCATCTACGTGGCTTGCTGCTTTTCTAGGAGAGCGGGTAGGGGAGAGGCGGACACCCGACGCACTTGCTCTCGCGGCGAATTTAGGGTACCCTGACAAGTCGGTGCGCGGCTCTAAACGCGGCGCAACGTGCCAGTCCGGCGGGACACTGCCCTGGCGAGAATCAACCCAATGTGGATTGCCACCAAAACCCTGCGGTATGCGCGGGGGAAGCCCGATCAAAGGGGCGCTTTTGCGTGCAGGTCCACCTCTTGGAGGGAGTTAGAATCATGGCAAAAGGAACGTTTGAGCGCACGAAGCCGCACGTGAACGTGGGCACCATCGGGCACGTCGATCACGGCAAGACCACCCTGACGGCCGCCATCA